>JAYWAE010000188.1:0-14453 GCA_043782715.1 Pseudobdellovibrionaceae bacterium
GGCGCGAGAGTGCCACGAAGACGCGAGAAATCGCACGCTCAGCAACCCCGTGGCCGCGCAATGCCGCAGGAGCCCTTTGTTAACTGGAGAATTAGCCTAAGATAAATTCACCATAGTTTCTCTACGGAGGCTTTCGTCCGCAATCTATCTCTCATCCTGCTCCTAACCGCCCTCACATTCCTTAATCCGTCCAACCGCGCATATGCCAACGTGCTCGGAGACATGCAAACTTTCGCTCCGAATAGCGACGGCTTGGATTTCATCACCGTGCATACCTCAAGGCCTCTCACTCAAGGGTATTTCGCGCTCGGCGGACACTTTACCTATGCCAAAGATCATTTGGTGGTGTTTTCAGATCTCAACACGCAAAAGCGCTACGACTATCATCACGAGCTTGTGGAATTCGACGTGGACATTGCCTACGGCCTGACGGACAAAATTTCAGCTTTCTTCGCGGCGCCGACGCTGCTCTACCAGAGATCGGCGGCAGGACAAACTGAACACGTGGGCATCAGCAAAGGCGTCCACACCTACCGGCCCGGGTTAAAATGGACTCTGGGCAGCGGGCCCTATGAATTCGCAGTCCTGGCAAGCATCGACATTATCAATGCGGCGAATAGTCCCTACACGGGCGTTACGAAGTCGAACATCTACAACTTGGAATTGGCGAAGACGTTTTCTTTGCGCGGAAAAGTCACCTACGGCATAAATGCCGGCTATCGTTGGCGAACTCCGACAGAAATGCCGTCTGACGCGGCGATGTTTCCCCTCCACGACCAGGTGACATTTTCGTTCGGCCGGTCGGCGCCGCTTTTTGAGAAGAGCCGTTGGGTGCTTGAGGGAATTTTCAGCCTCCCCGTCAACAAATCGCCCTATAAAAATACAGTGGACGCTTCCAGTGCCGACATCCTGTTGGGATTCAAACATCGCTTGATGCGCAATTTAAATCTCGATTGGGGCGGAACGTTTGAGCCTGGAGTCGACACCCAGTCGCCGCGCTACCGTGCCTTTGTGGGACTGGTTTATTATTTCAATCCGGGCTGGGGCTCCAATCAAGACCGGGTGAACCCGCCGCCGCCAGTCCCGCCGGCTGCGAACGGCGCCGCGGAAGCGGAGGCCGCGCAGGATGAAGCGGCCGCGACTGCATCTTCAACGCTGACTTTGACTCCAGAAAACTCGACCGTTTGGGAAGGCATGTTCGTTCGCTATCAAGTGCACGGAGGCGAGCCGCCCTACCGCTTCATCTTGATCGCGGGAAGTGGTCGGCTGAATGCGCATGACCTTTACTACAAGGCGCCCCTGCAAGCCGAAAATGCGGTTATTCAGGTCACAGATTCGAGCGGCAAAAGCAAGAGCGCCAACGTCTCCGTCAAGACGCCACCACATCCGAACGAGACGATTCACATGAGAAATCTCAATTTTATATTCGACACCGATATCTTGATTGAAGCTTCCAAGGCCGAAATCGAACGTATAGTAAATGTGTTTAGAAAAAAACGAGTCAGCTCGATTATCGTTGAAGGCCACACCGATAACAAAGGCAGCAATGAATACAACGAAGTCTTGAGCGAAAAACGGGCCCAAACCGTTCGCCGCTACTTGATTCGGGGACTGAATTTAACCGAAGATCAAGTCTCCGCAATTGGCTTCGGCGAGGCACGCCCGATCGACACCAACGCGACCGCAAAGGGCCGCTTGCAAAACCGGCGTGTGGATTTGAAAGTTTACTACAATTGAGGTGCGCTCGTGCCGGCCGCGGAAGCCGCTGGGCGGCTCATCACCCGCAGGCATACACCAACCAATCCGTCAAAAACCCGCTCGGGCAAAAAGCACTTTAGAAAATGAAAAACCTGCGCGTCGAGCGTAACCCTTGTCCGTAGCGGCGGTCGGCGCATACGCGCCACCTGGCTGATCGCGACAGCCACTTTTTCTGGAGTGGCTGTCGTTAGATGCACGGCCCACTCGACTAAAGCATTCACCGTTGAGTTTTGCAGACGATAGTCGTCGAGGCCCCGCCACCGTTCAGCGGCATTGAACTCGGCGCCCAACCGCGGGTCGGCGGGCGAGGAAACGAAACCCGGCTCTACGAGCGTCAGGTGGATCTTCCACGGCCTCAGCTCATGCTGCAAAGCCTCGCTGGCGCCCTCGAGGGCGAACTTGCTGGCGGCGTAGAGCCCCATTGTCGGTACGGCGAAAAATCCCGCCGCCGACGACATGTTGATGATATGCCCGCCTCCCTGGGCTCGCATTAGGGGCATGGCGACTTTGATGATTTCGAGCGGCGCATGAAAGTTGACCTGCATCTGTTCATTGCATTCGAGCTCGGAGGCGCACTCGATCGGCGTGCGGTAGAGCACACCGGCGTTGTTGATGAGAATGTCGAGCCGTCCGAGCGTGCGGCTGATCTCATCGATCAGCTCGCGCCGCTGGACGGCCGACGTCACATCGAGGGGACGGATCCAGTGTGTGGAGGGGTCGCGGAGAAAGCCGAGGCCGTTGAAGCGATTAAGTGAGGACTCGCGCGCCGTCAGAATCACAAAACATCCGTCTTCCAACATCTTTTTGGCCGTGGCCAAACCGATGCCGGTCGACGCGCCCGTAATCAGGCAAACGCGCCGGCCTTCGAGCCGAATCAAGCCGTGCTACCGAATAGCGCCGGCTGCAGAGTTCGGGCTTTTGACGGATGCACACGCATCTGCCACGCCATATACAGCGTAAAGACCATCAGCCCGAGCATGCAGAAGGCCGTCAGTGGAAACACCACGATCGCCGCGATAAGCTCCAGCAGATGGAAAAGAAAAGTTAGAATCGGTATTAGCAGTCTCATCACTCATCTCCTTGAGTTGGTCTAACGTGCGAAATACTCCTGAAAAACAGTCTGGCAGCGACCCACGGTCAGCGGTTTGGGCAAATACACGGGGCAATTTTTAACGCCGCGAAGTATCGAAAAATACCGGTCGAATGAAATATAGGAAGTAATGACGAACGGCATTTCGGCGTACATTTTTTGGCAGTCAAGCCATACGTCAAATCCGCTCATCTCTCCGTCGAGGAAGATATCCGTCATGACTAAACTGTAAGGTGCATGCCCCAAGCGTTCGCCACGCCGCCGAATTAAATCGATGGCGGCTTCGCCACTGGTCACGTATTCCCATTCAAGTCCGTAATATTGATCGTCTAGAATGAGATCGATGAATTGAATGAGAGAAAGATCGTCCTCAATGACAAGCAGCGACTGTGGCTGTTGAATCAGGGATAAACGGTCATATTTTTTCTCCGCCGTAAGCGTTGAAACGGCTTGAGTCATACTTCCCCCGGAAGAAACTGCGAGATGTTAATGATTCTACTCAGCAAAGGTGGTGCCAAAATTGGACTTGCCTATTGGCTTTCCTGGGGCTGAAATTGGAAAATGTCGAGGCAATAGGCCTCAGTAACAAGTGACCTAGGGGCAGGATGCCTCGGCCCATGGAGGGTTTAGTGGCGCGTCTCATGATAGTAGATGATGATTTGGCGATTCACGATCTACTCAAAGTCTTTTTTGAGGATCTCGGCCATGCGGTCGATTGTTTTGAGAACGTCGAGGGCGCCAAACGCCATCTCCTGGCGCACGGCAAAGATTTGGACTTAGTTGTCTGCGATTTGCGCCTACCGGACGGAACGGGGCTAACCCTAATGCCCGTGCTCAAACAAAATCATATAGATGTGCCGCTGATCTTGATCACCGCCTTTGGTTCGAGCGAGATCGGCGCCAATGCGCTCAAGCAAGGTATCTTCGACTATATTACCAAGCCGCTGAATTTGACCGAGCTCGAAGTGATCTGTAACCGGGCGTTGAAATTGCGCAGCCTGGAGAAACTACTTTTGGATTTACGCGCCGAAGGCAGCGGTGGAAGGCGCTTTCAGGGCTTGATTGGACAGTCGGAAAAGATGCGCGGACTTTATGAACTGATTGAAAAAGTCGCCGACACCGGCTCGAGTATTTTGATCACCGGCGAAAGCGGCACCGGCAAGGAGCTGGTCGCACGCGCGGCCCATGAACTGGGCCGGCGCAGTGAAAAAAAATTCGTAGCCATCAATTGCTCGGCCATCCCGAGTGAACTTTTGGAATCGGAATTGTTCGGTTATAAGAAGGGCGCCTTTACCGGAGCGAACGAAGACCATGTCGGTTTGATCGAAGAAGCCGAAGGTGGAACTTTGTTCCTCGACGAAATCGGTGACATGCCCGCCCCCCTGCAAGCTAAACTTTTGCGCGTATTGCAAGAGCGCACCATCAAGCGAGTCGGCGAAAACACCGACCGCCCAGTCGACGTGCGCGTCGTCGCCGCCACCCACCGGGATCTCAAGCTGGCCATCGCGCGCAAGGAATTCCGTGAGGACCTCTACTTTCGCCTATGCGTGATTCCAATTCAGCTCTCGCCCCTGCGCGAACGGCGTGAAGACATTCCGCTGCTGGCAGCGCACTTTCTGCGCAAGTTTTGCGCGCTCAACGAAAAGGCGATTGCCGGATTTACCCGCGAGGCGATGAGTGAATTGATGAGTGCGCCATGGCCGGGCAACGTACGCGAGCTCGAGAACATCGTCGAACGCGCCGTGACCTTGTGCAACGCACGCTGGATCGACAGTGCCGACTTGAATTTGGACGGGCTTGCCGACGGCAGCCCGGGCCGCGGCCGGCTGGAGACGCTTTTCACACGCTACCTGACTTTGAAGGAGTTGGAGAAAGAGTACATTCACCATGTGCTTTCGACCACCAACGGTAAGAAAGAAGAAGTCGCGACCATTCTCGGCATTGACCGCAAAACCCTGTACCGCAAAGAGCGGGAATACGAACTGAAAAACTAATGCGACGCCTGCTGCGCACCATCGATTACGGAGATTTGCGCTTTCTCAACGTCGCCTGCTTGGTCTCAATCGCTTTTATTTACACCGCCTTTCGTGCCGGCCAGTTTATGATGGACCGCGATGAGGTACGCCTTGTAGGTGTCGTACAGGAACTCACCGCTCAGCGCGATTTAGTCGCCGAGTACGAGCGGCTGATCGCATACGCGCAAAATCGCGCTTCGCGCCCGAATGCGGAAATATTGGGCCAGCTCTCTGGCACCTATCGGGAACTGCAACGCCGGCGCTTGGACGGCCGCTTTTTTAATGGCGCGGCCAAGAAATTGGAACGTGATCTGGCCAATCCCCGGCTCAAACCGGGTGAGCGCGGTCAGCTGCTGCAGACCCTGCTTGAGGAAGACGTGCGCTACCGCCAGCTCCTCAGCGCGGAACTGGCCGCGGCATTCACTACCTTGCGCGGCAAAAGCCGCACCAGCATGGCATTTGAGATCTTCACCTACTTTATTCTAATCGGATTGCTTCTCGCACAAGCCGGGTATGTCTTCCGTCCGGCTATCCGGCGCCTCAATGCCTCCTTGGCTGTACGCTCCGACTTTCTCAGCCGCATCAGCCACGAAATCCGCAATCCAATGAATTCGATCATCGGTATGGCCGACATTCTCAAAAGCACCCGGCTGAACCATGAACAAAGGCAATACATCGAAAACCTATTGCGCTCAGGGCATGCCCTGCTCGACATGCTCAATAATTTAATCGATTTCTCGGTAGTCGAGGGCGGGCGGCTAACTCTCAACCCCGGGCCTTTCGACCTCTTCCGCTCTCTTGACCGCGACATCAATCTAATTGCCATCGCCGCGCACCACAAAAATCTCAACGTCTACGTCGACACCGATCCAGCCCTGCCCAACCGGTTGACCGGCGACTCCGGCCGGTTGGACCAAGTGCTGGTCAATTTGCTCAACAACGCTGTGAAATTTACCGAACACGGCCACGTGCGGCTGGGGATTACGGTCGAGAGCCGGAATGAAGCCTCCGTGCGTTTGCGTTTTTCCGTCGCCGACACGGGCATCGGCATCCGCAAAGAGCAGCGCGAAGAAGTGTTTGAAAGTTTCGTGCAAGCGGATTCATCGATTCAGCGCAAGTACGGTGGCTCGGGCCTGGGCCTTTCGATTTCGCGCGAAATAGTTCGCTTGATGGGTGGGCGGCTCGAGTTGGTGAGTGAGATCGGCAACGGTTCATGCTTCTACTTCACTCTCGAATTCGGCCTGCAGCCGGCGCGCGAAACCGTGGCTGCCACGCCACTCATGCAGCTGGCGGGCCGGCGCATGACTTTTTTGACCGCACTAGGAGAAGGTCCGGAATACCGCAGGCAGATGTCACGCCTGCATTGCCGGGCCGACATCATCCATTCGGCGCGCGACGTGGCCTCTCGCGATGAGGGTGATTTGTTGATCGATGATTCGGCGGGGATCATTGCCATGATCAACTGCCGGAATATTGCGGCCGGGCAAAACCCGGGGAGCCGTGCCGTTGCCTTGGTTCGCTCGAACTGTACGAAAGAAAATTTGGATCTGCTCAGACGCAACGGGTTCACGCGGTTTTTAATCAAGCCACTGAAGCCCTGGGAACTGATCGAACTGCCGGCTGCCGGTGGCGAACAAGAGCCGGCGCATGTACCGGCGAATAAATCACTGGCCGAACAGCTGCGGGAACGCGATCTCAAAATCCTGCTGGTCGACGATTCAAATGACAATTTATTCTTGCTCAAAGAATTGGTCAGTCCCGTGGCCGGCGCCATTCATTTCGCGGAAAACGGCCTCGAAGCTTGTGAAAAATTCCGTGCTACCAAATACGATGTGGTTTTCATGGACATCCAAATGCCCGTGATGGATGGTTACACGGCTATACGCAAGATGCGCGAACATCAAAATGGGCGAGGCGTCCCTATTTTCGCGGTCACCGCGCATTCCGGTCTGGTGGACGCGCAAAAGTGCGTCGAAGCCGGATTTACCGATCGCATAGTCAAGCCCGTGGTCCGCAGCGATATTTACGGGTCCTTGGCGCGCGCCTTCGGCTTGAATGGAGGAGAAATGGATTCTGGCAGTCCCTCGGGAATTCCGCAGAAGTTTATGGACAGATTGATGCCCACTTACTTCCGTACCCGTGACGACGATCTAGGCCGGTTGCATTCCGCTCTGCAGGGTGAAGACTTCGCATCGCTAAAAGGGCTAGGACATAAAATCAAGGGGAGCGCCGCCAGCTATGGGTTCAATGAAACCAGTGCGCTGAGCCTGGGACTGGAGACTGCGGCTGAAGCGGGAGACCTACCGGCTTGCCGTGACTGGGTCGAGCGTATCGAGCGGGCCGTCGCGAGTGACCGGGCCCGTTGCCTGCCTACTTCTCCAGACGCAAGCGTTTAGGCTTTTCGCTATCGGTTTCGACTGGTTTAGGCGTTTCGCTTTGTTTTTCGCCGCTATCGTTAAAAGTCGCGAACTTTTTCTCCACGATTTTTTTGGTACGCGTGAGCAACTCGTCGAGTCCCGCGGCGCCTTCCATTTCCTCGAGGCTTTTTTTAGTCTGGGTTTGATAGCGCCGGTTGAGGTGCGCGCCCTTGTTTGGATAGCGCAGTTCAATCTCGGATTTCACCTTCATGAACTCTTCGGCCGATTTGTTGCGCTCTTTGGTCACTTCCACCATTTGTTTGATGATCCGCTGTTTTTCGGCCGGATCTTTCTCAGTGGCCTTCCAGCGCACCAATTCTTGAAATTGCTTTTCCGCCTCGCTGATACGGGTCGCGAGTGAATTGAGCCGTGAGGTTTTATCGTAAAACTCTTTTTCTTCCTTGGGCAACGGCGCGATCACTTTGCTACTCTCGCCTTCGCTTTCACTCTTGGCTTCCGGTTTTGCGCCCTCTTCGGCACCCGCCGCCGCAGCCATGAGCAAGGTCAAAATCAGGCTAACTTTGAACGATTGCATACTGCTCCCAACGGACTTGAACCGGCAGCGTGCGCAACCGGGAAATCAAAATGTAAGCTTTGACCGGAGAAATGTTTTGCATCTCGACCTCTCCATTTTTGATGCCGCGGAGAATCTCGTCGCTATCCCACATCATTTTGCGGTCGGTGATGGCTTCACGAAAGTCGTTGCGAACGTCCGCAGTGTCGATGCCGGTAATAAAAATGCGGTAGCGCAGTGATCCGTCGTGCGCCGTGGAATCGGAATTGCCGAAGCGGGCGATGTCGGAAAGATCGGGTGATGAAGGGTCGGTGGGTGCGGCTGGCGCCGGCGAGTAATTGGCTGCCGGCGGCGTTTCCGCCTCGGCCTGATCGGTGAAGTGAAAGCTCTTGTCGTGATCTTCGTGAGCCGGTTGCTCGAGTGGCACGCTGTCTTCATCCTCGACGGCCGGAGAAAGATCGGGCGGACCGAAATCCGCGGGCTCTTGTATCAAGGTGGACTCAGCTGTCTCACTGGTGGGTTCGAGTTCGATCTCACGCTGGCCTCCGCTGAAGCCGGAGTGCTCATCGTCCGGAGCGTGGACCACTTGCTCGACAGGTGCGTCCGCCGGGGCTGCCGCGGCTTCTTCCAGCACTTGCGCGCCGGAATGCTCCACCCGTCCGTCCATGTGCACGAGCAAAGGCGCGCCGCACTTCGCGCACTCGATCAAACCAAAATCATCCGGCACGGGGCCGAGGCAAATTGGACACTTCGTCACTCTACAAGACTAACATTTTGCGGGCGTGTTTGCCCCCGGGCTGGACTTAGAGCCCGGGGGCAGGATGGTCCAGGGCTTAGAAATTATGCGCGAATGTTGCGTAGTAGTTGATGCCCTCGACCTGATAGTCAAAATTGTAATCGCGGTTCTTGATTAGGTGGGAACGGTTGTCGAGGACGTTACGAACGGCAACGCCGATCTCATCGTCTTTGGTCATCTTGTAATTGCTGGTTAGATCGAGGCCGACCCAGGCCGGGATGCTGCTTTTGCGTAGAGCGGCGTTGGCGGCGGTCGCGTTGTCGGAATCGCGCCGTTTAACCTCGCTCATATATTGAACGACGGCGCCCGCCTTGCAAGAGGTACCAAATTCTTGCAGATACCCAACGTTGGCGGTCAAAGCTGGAGCCCATGTAACTTTGGTTTCGCTCGCGGTTACCGTGGTATCGGCAATGGCTTCATCCATGCGCTGAGCATAAGAGGCATTGAAAAAGCCACTACGCGCGCCTTGCTTCATGTTCAACTCGGCTTCGAGACCCATAGTTTTGGTCGTGTAGATGTTGGTCGACAGGTTGCCGCCCGAGGAGCTGTAACCAATTTGGTCCTTCATCTCGGTTACGAAAAAGTTGGCTTTGGAGCTGATCGTCTTGCTTACGCGATACTCGGCGCCGGCTTCTGCAGTGGTGACGATTTCGGGTTTCAGATTGCGAATGTTATTGGCCAGCGCCCAGGTGTTGACACCCGCGAGCTCTGAGGGAGCCGGTGCACGGAAGGCACGGCCGAGTAAAAGTTTGAATGACAAATCTTCCGCAACCGGAAATACGAATGCCAGTCTCGGGCTCAACTGATTGAAGGTGCGCGTGCCATTGCCGGTAGCTGCGGGAACCGCCTTGGCTTGGTCGAAATGAACGGTCTCGTTGTCGTAGCGCAACCCGGCCGTGCCCTTGAAAAATTGGATCCAGTCACCGGTGGTGAATTGTGTATAGGCGCCGATGTTGACGATCGGCTTGTCGGTGATCAAACCAAGAGCGTCCGGAACTTGGGTCGTCGCATTGCCTGCATTGGGTCCATACGTATTGCCCAAATCCGTATTGCTCGTGTGCGCACGATCGCCTTTGTAAACGAACGCCGAGGCCTCAAGTCCGGCCAAAAGCGAAACTCCCGAGCCAAACTCCCAAGTGGTTTGCGCACGGCCGAAATAATGGTCGAACGCAAAGTCCAAGTATTCGGTGATACCGTCGGCATATACTTGTGGAGTAGGCGGCGTGCCTGGAAAGACGTACGTCCCGCCATTAGGCATGTAGCGCGTATTCCAATCGTTTTCTTTGTGTTCGTATTTCAGCGTGTACTCGGAATGTATTTTTCCTTCGCCTTGAGTCTTATAACTGAGAGTCGCGACCTGGCGGTACTCACTCATGGTGTCGGGCTGATCGGGAATGGCAAATAGCCAGCCATGGCCAGTTTGGTAATGCCATTGTTGGTCGTGGAACTCAAAGCTCAAGCCCTTTAGGTTTTCCTGACCTTCCGCTTTAAAGAAAATATAGCGATTGCTGCGATTGTCGCGCACCCGTTCCTTAACCGGCTTGCCGCCGGAGGTAATGAGGGAAGCATCATAGGATTCATACGACAATCCTCCGGTCTGAAAACCCGATGCGCCGATAACGTAGCTGAGCTTTCCGTGGGTGTTGCCGGTCATCACGTTCCACTCGGTGGTGTTGTACGAACCGTAGCGCACACTGGCTTCTGCGTTTCCGTTCAAGTCGGCGCCACTAGCCGTGTTCATTGCGATCACGCCGTTGGTGGCATTTGAACCGTAAAGCGCCGATCCAGGGCCGCGTAGAATTTCGACGTTTTTCATGAAGAAGGTGGGCGTGATCTCCCAGGTGTAGGCGGTGCCGTACATGGGGTCGTTGAAGGGTACGCCGTCAATCAACATCAACAAGTGATTGTTGTTCCAACCCTCGAACAGGCCGCGGCTACCAACTGTGCGGCGATCATAATCGCGGGACGGAAAAAATCCAGCTTGGTGATAGAGCGCATCGTTTAGGCTGTACCAACCGTAGTCTTTGAAATCCTGGCGCTTGAGCACCGTGACAATTCCGGGTGCCTCGCTCTGCTTCTGCTCAATCTTACTGGCGCTGGTGACTTTGATGTTGAGCAAATCTTCCAGACTAACCCCGTTGATGTCTTCGCTTTCGGCGTGAACCGCGGTGGCGGTGAGCGCGGCTAAAACCAGGGCGAAGAAATTCAAAGCGATTCTCGGGTGCCGTACGTCCATTGTACTAATCCTTTTCTATATGTCTGACGATTCTAAATTAATCGTGGACCCATTTGCGGAACCTGTCATTGAGTGGCAAGCGCCAACTACGCAATGCGTCGCATACGCTTTGGCAGAGTTGCATCCGGCTGTACTCCCAGACTTTAGAATTTCGCTTTTTTCTTTTTCTTGCCGTCTTTTTCCATGCGCCGGCGCTGCTCGCGATTCAACTGTGGCCGGTCATCCTCACCGTCACCCGGACCGTAGGTCATGGTGATCGGGCCTTGATCCGGTGGCGCACTTAACCCAGCCAACGGGCGGGTGGCTGGACCCGCCGGGCGGGGCGGCGGCACGCTCGGAATGAACGCGGCGTTTTCGTCAGCACCCGCGTAGCTGAGTTCGGATTCGTCCAGCTCTTGGCGCTCTTGCAAGAGTTCGCGCGCACGGTCCTGATTGACCAAGCGGATCTTGAGCAGTTTTTCGACCGTCTCTTCGAAGATCCACATGTTCATCTCTTGAAAGGCGACGAAGGCTTCTTTTTTGTATTCGATGAGCGGATCTTTTTGCGCGTGTGCGCGCAAGTGAATGCCCTCTTTCAGCCGGTCGATGCGCTCGAGATGCTCTTTCCAACGCTGGTCGATAGTCTGTAGCATCAGCATGCGGCCGAGCTGTTCAAAGAAATCACCGACTTCTTTTTTCTGCTGGTCGTAAATCTCTTTTACGCCGGCGCTGATTTTACCGGTGATGCCCTCGGCCGTCATCGAGCCGACTTCATTTGCATCAAGGGTCAAGCCGAATTGGCGTTGGGCGCCCATGATCAAGCCGGGAATATTCCAGCTTTCCTTTTTGGCTTCCGCGGGGATGAAGGTGTCGAGCATCGCCGAGGTGACATCGCTGAGCATATCGAGAACTTTGCGCTCAATCTCCTGGCCGCCGAGAATCTCGCGGCGCAGTTTGTAGATCGCCGTGCGCTGCTGGTTCATCACGTCGTCGTACTCGATCAAGTGTTTACGCACATCGAAGTGATGGCCTTCCACTTTGCGCTGGGCGCCTTCGATCGCACGCGAGACCATGCCGGCGGTGATGGGCTCATCTTCGGGCACTTTGAGTTTGTTCATGATGTACTGGATGCGCTCGCCGTTGAAGATGCGCATCAAGTTGTCTTCAAGCGAAAGATAGAACTGCGATTCGCCCGGATCACCTTGGCGGCCGGCACGGCCGCGCAGCTGGTTGTCGATCCGGCGCGATTCATGGCGTTCGGTGCCCATGATGTAGAGGCCGCCGGCGGCGATCACCTTTTGCTTTTCGCTCTCACAAGTCGATTTGTACTTGGCCGCCATTTCTTGAATGCGCGCCTCATCGGCTTCCGGCCCGGCTTCCGCGCGCGCCAAAAATTCCGGATTGCCGCCGAGGAGAATGTCGGTTCCGCGGCCCGCCATATTGGTGGCGATGGTCACACCATGGTAGCGGCCCGCTTGGGCCACGATTTCGGCTTCACGTTCGTGGTGTTTGGCATTCAGCACGTTGTGCGTGATGCCTTCGTTTTTCAAAATACGCGACAGGCGCTCGGACTTTTCGATGCTGACCGTGCCCACGAGAATCGGCTGGCCCTTGCTGCTGCGGTCGCGGATGTCTTTGGCCATGGCCCGGTACTTGGCGCCCTCGGTCTTATAGACGACGTCTTCTTGATCGCGGCGGGTGATGCCCCGGTTGGTTGGGATCACCTGCACGCCGAGGTTGTAAATCTTTTTGAATTCCACGGCCTCAGTTTCAGCCGTACCGGTCATGCCCGCCATCTTGCGGTACATGCGGAAATAATTCTGAAAGGTGATCGTCGCGAGAGTCTGATTCTCGTTGCGCACCTTCACCTGCTCTTTGGCTTCGATGGCTTGGTGAAGTCCGTCACTCCAGCGGCGGCCCGGCATCAGGCGGCCGGTGAATTCGTCGACGATCACGATTTCGCCGTCCTTGATCATGTAATCGACGTCGAGTTTATAGAGGTGATGGGCCTTCAATGCCTGATAAATATGGTGGAGCAAGTCGATGTTTTCGGGATCGTACAAGTTGCCGAGGGCGAGCAACTCTTCGACTTTGGCGTTGCCTTCTTCAGTCAGGCTGGCGGTCTTGCTCTTCTCTTCCATCGTATAGTGAACATCCATCTTGAGATGCGGGATGATCTTGTCGATGGTTACATACTTGTCAGTCGAATCGTCTTTGGGGCCCGAAATAATCAGCGGCGTACGCGCTTCGTCGATTAGAATCGAGTCGCACTCATCGATGATGGCGTAGTTCAGCTCGCGCTGGACGTAATCCTCGAGCGAGAACTTCATATTGTCGCGCAGGTAATCGAAGCCGAATTCGTTGTTGGTGCCGTAGGTGATGTCGGAGTTGTAGGCGGCTTTTCTTTCCGCGTCGGTCAGATCGTGGACGATGGTGCCCGTGCTCAAGCCCAGCCAGTTGTAAAGGCGGCCCATCCACTCCGTGTCGCGTTTGGCGAGATAGTCGTTGACCGTCACCACATGCACGCCGCGGCCCTCGAGGGCATTGAGATAGCAGGGCAAGGTGGCGACCAGTGTCTTACCTTCACCGGTTTTCATTTCCGAGATCGTTCCGCGATGCAAAGTGATGCCGCCGATCAGCTGCACATCGTAGTGGCGCATGCCGAGTACGCGCTTCGAAGCCTCCCGGCAAACCGCGAACGCTTCGGGCAGAAGTGCGTCGAGAGTCTCGCCCTTGGCGATGCGCTCTTTGAACTCAGGCGTCTTGGCCTGGAGTTGGGCATCGGTCAGCGACTGCACACCGGCTTCGAGCGAGTTGATATGCATGATCAGCGGTTGCAAGCGCTTCATGTCGCGTTCGTGCTGGGTGCCGAAAATTTTCGTGAGCAATTTCGTGATCATAAGTTCTAAAGCATAGTCCGATTCCGGGGGTAAAGTCCACCTCTACGGAGCCGCACCTAGGGCGCCGGAGCCTTGACCACTGTCTGGCGGTAACCTTCAAACAGGACGATGGCCACGGCGGTGGCGATGTTCAGACTTCGGATGGGGCCTTCCATCGGGATGCGCAACAACTGGCTGGGAAAGTTTTCTAAAACCTCGGGCCCCAAGCCCTTGGACTCGCGACCGAACACCAGCCAATCGCCTTTTTGCATTTGGACATCGTAGAGGGACCGCTTCGCTTTGGTGCTGAGAAAAAACACGCGCGTGGGGTCCGGCACCTGGCGCCACCAGTCGTCCCAAGTGGAGTGGTGAACGAAGTCGAGATAGGGCCAATAATCGAGGCCGGCGCGCTTGAGCTTACGATCCGTGATCGAGTAGCCCAATTGTCCCACCAGATGCAATTTAGAGCGCAATCCAACGCAGGTACGGCCGATGTTGCCGGTGTTCGCGGCAATTTCGGGCTCGATCAGCACAACGTTAAAAAAGTGGTCCGATTCAGCTGGCACAACGTCCCATTTTGTCATCGGGTAAGAGCGACCGTACGACTGCTAAGTAGCAAATATTTTTTGACTGTTGAACTCGTTTCGAGGTTTAACTTTAAAAACAAGCACACAGGTCAAGGCCGGATAAATACCACTTAAATGAAAAAACTCGAGGCTATTATAAAGCCTTTCAAGCTGGACGACGTGATCGAAGCCCTAACTGAACT
>JAYWAE010000189.1:0-5400 GCA_043782715.1 Pseudobdellovibrionaceae bacterium
AGCTATGATCCGCGCGGACCGTTGAACCTAACTGGCAAAGATGAAAAGGGCGGCGAGATGCCGGCGCTGGCGCCCTACGTCCCCTATGGCAAAGTCGTCACCGCCGTCGTCACTAAAGTAGACGATGTCGCCGGACTGACCTATGTGCGCTTCGGTGAGAACAAAGGCATGATCGACATCGAAACCATGAGTTGGGCGCGCAAGCCCGACCCGAACATGCGCATGGAAGACATGCCGCTCAAAAAACCGTCCAACGCGCTCAAAGTCGGCGATGTGATTCAGGTCAAAGTGGCGAGCAAGGAATTCAGATCCGAACGGCTGATTAAAGCGCTGGCGGAAGAGAAAAAGAAAAAAGCCGGCGCGCACAAGATCGAACTTCCGGATTTAAAAACCTATGCCGGCGTCGAGCTCGAGCAAGATCCGTTGGTGGAAGGCGCTCTGTTTTCGGTGGACGAAAAAACTTCGGAAGTGATCGCCTTGATAGGCGGCTATGATTTTGTGCGCTCCAAGTTCAACCGCGTTTTGCAAGGCGTGCGCCAAACCGGCTCCTCGTTCAAAGCTTTCGTTTATCTTTCAGCGCTCGACAAAGGTTATTCGCCGGCGACGCCGATCATCGACGCTCCCCTTGTTTTTGAAGAACAAGTCGAAGAAGGCCAAGATGGACCCAACGGCAAAAACGCCGCTGCGGCTAAGAAAGAAGCCAAAAAAGACAGTAAAGACGCGGAGCCCGAAACCAAAATTTGGCGGCCGAAAAATCACGGCAATAAATTCGCCGGCGATATTTTATTCCGCAATGCTTTGATTCGCTCGCTCAACGTTCCGGCCGTGAAGGTGATCGAGAAAGTCGGCGTCGACTGGGCCGCCACCTACGCCCGCCGCCTCGGCATCTTTAGCCCGCTCAATATGGACTTCACGCTCACGCTCGGCTCCTCCAGCGTCACTTTGTACGAAATGACCCGCGCCTTCGGCGTCATCGGCCGCCAAGGCCAGCGCCTGGCGCCGATCATGGTACGCAAGGTGGTCGATGCCGAAGGCAAAGACATCGTCACCAATCTCTCACTCGACAGCCGCTTCAAAGATCAACTCGGCCGCATTGAAGACGAGTTCGAAGAACGCCGACAGAAATATTTGAAGGATCCGGAAGCTTCAAAAAAAGAACCGCCGATTTTCTTTGCCGACAAAGACCAGCTGATCAAACCGCAGACCGCCTTTGTGCTCACCACCATTTTACAAGGTGTGATCAACGAAGATGGCGGCACCGGCGGCGCGGCGCGCTCTTTGGGACGCCCGGTGGCCGGTAAAACAGGTACGACGAACGGGTACTACGATGCGTGGTTCGTGGGCTTCACACCGGACATCGTGGCGGGCGCTTGGGTTGGATTTGACGAAGAAAAATCACTGGGCCGCGGCGAGGTCGGCGGTAAAGCCGCGCTGCCGATCTGGCTGGATTACATGAAAACCGCTCATGAGGGTTTGCCGCCGCGCGGTTTCCCCGTCCCGGATGGCATCGTGTTCGCCAACATTGACAACGAGACCGGTAAACTGGTTTCCTCCTCCTCAAAAGCCGTGGTCCGGCAAGCCTTCGTTGATGGCACCGAACCCGGATCGGCTGCGAATCCTGAGTCGAAAGACGAGGACAACAGCTTCTTCAAAGAGGATCTGTCGGAGTAGATGAAGTCCATACATGCGTGGGGAATCAAGCAGAACAACCTGAAGGGTGTCGAGGTGGATATTCCACTCGGCTCGTTCACGGTGGTGTGCGGGCCGAGCGGTTCGGGCAAGAGTTCGCTCGCCTTTGAAACGCTGTACGCCGAAGGCCAACGCCGTTACATCGAAAGCCTTTCCAGTTACTCACGGCAATTTCTAAACAAAGCCCCAAAGCCCGACCTCGAGGGCATCGAAAACATTCCGCCGGCGATTTCGATCGAACAGAAAAATTCCGTCAAGAGTTCGCGCTCCACTGTCGGCACCACAACCGAGTTGGTGGATTACTTACGCTTGCTCTACGAAAAAATCGGCAAGGCCTATTGCCCGGATCATGCGATTGCGCTGTCGCCCGACTCGCCCTCGAGCGGGGCGGAGAAAATCTTGCGCGAATTCTCCGGTGAACGCGGTTATATCCTGGTGCGCGTGCCGGCTGCCGATCGCTTGGTCACCGGTAAAGGTGCTGAGAAAAAATTATTCGCTTTATTAAAGGCCGAGGGCTTCCGCCGAATTTACATCAGCGGCAAAAAGGTCACGCGCAAGCCGGAATGGAAAAAAGGCAACTCCTACGCCAACGTCGAAATGGGCGAGGTCTTGGATCTCGAAGATCCGGGTTTGGTGAAAGCCGGCGTTCCTAAAGGCGAATTTCATCTCGTCATCGACCGCTTGGTTTTTTCAGCAGACGATCAAGGGCGCATCGCCGATTCGTTGGCGCAGGCCTATGCCGCGAGCATGAAGTTCACCAAGACGACGTCTTCCGCGCAGGCCGAGATTTTGACCGTCGACGGCAAACGCATGTTGCTCGGCGAAGATACGTCGTGCCCGATCTGCGCCTTTAAATTTCCTGCGATCACGTCGGCGCTGTTCTCGTTCAACTCGCCGGTGGGCGCCTGCCCGGACTGCAATGGCTTCGGCAATATTCTCGATCTCGATCCGGGGAAAGTAGTTCCCAATCCCGAGCTAAGCTTAAACCAGGGCGCGATTGCTCCATTCGCCATGCCGAGCGCGGCCGCCGACCGCAAGGCCCTGCGTGCGTTCGGTAGAAAAATGCGCATCGACATGGATGCACCGTGGAGCGAACTGGGTGAAAAGGCCCGCCAGCTGGTTTGGTCCGGCAATGACGATTTTTACGGCGTCAAAGGCCTGTTTGAATATCTCGACACCAAGAAATACAAAATGCATGTGCGCGTGTTTATCTCGCGCTTCAAGAGCCCATTCACTTGCCCAAAGTGCAAGGGCGCGCGGCTCAAGCCCGAAGCGTTGCAGGTGTTGGTGCGCGGCAAAGCCATTTCATACATGACCGCGCTGACTTTGGAAGAGCTCTACGGCGTCGTACAAAATATCGAACTGACTGAAATGGAAGCCGCGATCAGCGTTGAGCCGCTACGCCAGCTGCGTGAGCGCTTGCGCTACCTCAACGACGTGGGCGTGGGCTACCTCACGGTCGATCGTCCGACCAAAACTTTGAGCGGCGGTGAATTTCAGCGCCTGCAGCTGGCCAATCAGCTCGGCATGGGCCTCTCGCGCACGCTCTACGTGCTCGATGAGCCGACCGTGGGCTTGCATCCACGAGACACCGACCGATTGATCGGGGTTTTGAAACGCCTGCGCGAAGCCGGCAATACTTTGGTCGTCGTCGAACACGATCACGATGTGATTCGCAATGCCAGCCATGTGATCGAGATGGGCCCGGGCAGTGGACATCTCGGTGGAGAAGTCATTTTCGCCGGTGAGAGCCACGGATTTTTCACCGCGCCCCAGAGCATCACGGCACCTTACCTCAAGCCGCAGAAAAAATGGACACCTGGCTATGAGCCGCGCCCGGTGGACATCAAAGAATACAAGTACGCGCTCTCGTTCAAGGGCTGCAGCGGACACAATTTAAAAGACATCGACGTCGACATTCCGATGAATCGCCTGGTCACCATCACCGGCGTCAGCGGCTCGGGCAAATCGACATTGGTCAGCAAGACGATTTATCCGACCGTGGCACGCCATCTTGGCGTTGAATTTCTCCCAAGCATGCCGTTCAAATCGGTGAAGGGCCTCGATCAGATCAAAGGTGTCGTGCTGATCGATCAATCGGCGATCGGCAAAACTGCGCGCAGCAATCCGCTCACCTACTTAAAAGTTTTCGACTCCGTCCGCGCCATAATGGCGGCGACGCCAGAGGCGAAAAGCCGCGGCTACAACGCCGGCACCTTCAGCCTCAACGTCGACGGCGGTCGCTGCCCAGTTTGCAAAGGCCTTGGTTACGAGATGATCGACATGTTGTTCATGGACGACATCGAGATCAAATGCGACGCCTGCGATGGCCGCCGCTACCGCGCCGAAATTCTCGAGATTACCTATAAGGCCAAGAACATCGGCGACATTCTCAATATGACCGTCAGTGAAGCGATGGACTTCTTCGTCGCCCACCCTAACGTGCGCCGGCCGATCTCGGTGTTGAAAGAAGTCGGCTTGGACTATTTGAAGCTTGGCCAGAGCGCCAACACCCTCAGCGGCGGTGAATCGCAGCGCATGAAGCTGGCACGCGAACTGGCGGGCGCACATCAACAGCGCACGCTTTACATTCTCGACGAGCCGACGACGGGTTTACATTTTCGCGAAGTCCATCTGCTGCTGAAAGTCTTGAACCGCTTGGTCGAAGCCGGCAGCAGTGTGCTGCTAGTCGAGCATAACCTTGAAATCATCAAGTATTCGGATTACGTAATAGACTTGGGCCCCGAGGCCGGCGACAAAGGCGGCGAGATCATGGCCAGCGGTACTCCGCTCGACTTGGTCAAGAAAGCCGCCAAGTCGCATACGGGACGCTTTTTAAAAGCCTACCTGGACGAGCTCGCGCCTAAGAAAGCACCGCTGAATGAACTTGATCGTTAAACTGCTTTGGCCTGAATTGCGCCCTCATCGCGGGCGCCTGATACTCGTTTTACTGACCGGTATGATGGTCAGCGCCAGTAAGTCCGCCATTCCCGAACTCATGGGAATGATGACTCGCGCCTGGGAAAAACACGATGCCAACATGGCCTACCGGCTGCCGATTTTGATCGTAGCTAGCTGGATTGTGGCCTGCGGCTTTCGCTACTATCACATGTACTGGATGCGCTTTATCTCGGAGATGATTGCAGTCAACCTGCGCCGACGGTTGATGAACAAATATTTGAATTTGAACCTCAGTTTTTTCCAAAACTTCGTCAGCGGCACCGGTGGCTTGATCAGCCGCATGCTCAACGACATCGGCGTGATTCAGGGCGGGCTGGAAAAGACCGCCGACATCGTGCGCGAGCCGTTCATGGTGCTGTTCAGCTTCGGCTATCTTATTTACCTCGATTGGAAGCTGACGCTTTTCATTCTCACCGGAGCACCAATAATCACGGCGATTTTGCGCAATATCTCGCGCAGTGTGCGCAAACATGCGAAGCACAATCAAGAGACGATGGAGGATCTGACCCAGATTCTCAAAGAGAGTCTCGATGGCACGCGCATCGTGCAGTCCTTCAATCTGCAAGCGGAAATGCGCAATCGTTTCGAAGCCCAGGCCCGCCGCTTTCTGGCAAGCAAAAGCAAAATCATCGCGCGCGAGGAATCTTCTGGCCCGATTTCGGAATCCATCACTTCGATCGTGGTGTGCTTGCTGCTCATCTATATCGGGCATCAAGTGCTCGACAACCATCTCGGTACAAGTGGCTTTTT
>JAYWAE010000190.1:0-5369 GCA_043782715.1 Pseudobdellovibrionaceae bacterium
CTCTTGCCATTCCCTTTGCACCTTGGCCGTCGTCAGCGGATCCAATTCCACGTAACAGGCGCGTACGTCTTTCGAAATGGAGAGGCCGTAGCTCAAAGCATCGATCACTCCCTGATGTATGCCTGAAACGGGAATGATGGCCGTGTGCTTAAGCGATTTGGCCTGGCTGACTGCCGCCCCTTTGGGCCGTGTGAGTTTTTCGGCCATGTGAGCGTAGTGCCGGTGAATCTGCCGGAAAATGAAGACAAAAATCGGAATCAGTAGAATGACAACCCACGCGCCATGGATGAATTTAGTAATGCCGATGATCAGAAGCACCATCGCTGTAGTCAGTGCGCCAAGCGTGTTGAACACCAGCGACTTGCGCCAGCCTTCCTCACGGCACTTGAGATGGTGCTTGATCATTCCCACTTGTGACAGCGTAAACGAGAGAAATACGCCCACGGCATAGAGAGGAATTAAGTTGTGGGTGTCGCCGGCGAAAATGAGGATCAGAAAAATGGCCGCTAGACTGAGGCCCGCAATGCCGTTTGAAAATACCAAGCGATCACCTAAACTCGCGAGCTGGCGGGGCAAGTAGCGGTCGCGTGCCAGGAGTGAGGACAGGCGCGGAAAGTCCGCGTAGCTCGTATTGGCTGCTAAAATAAGAATCAAAGTCGTGGTGGTGGGGATTACGTAATAAAACCAGCTTTCGCCAAAAATCTGGTGGGCGAGCAAGGAGACGGCAGTTTCGCCTTCTTTCGGAACCAGACCATACAAATGTGACAGTAGCGTAATGGCGAGAAAAAACGCGCCGAGGATGAACGACATCCAGGCCATAGTGGTCTTGGCGTTGCGTTGCGCGGGATCGCGAAAGATGGGAATGCCGTTGGAGATGGCTTCGATCCCGGTCAGGGCCACACATCCGCTGGAAAAAGCTCTTAGCAGTAAGAAAAGCGGAATTGCAGGATAAGTTTCATGAATAATCGGGGCCGCCGGCGTCATCGCACCCGTGGCGAAATTCCAAAAACCCACGGCGATCATGACGACGAACGAAAAAATAAATAGATACGTGGGTAGTGCGAAAACGTTGGCGGACTCACGCACGCCTCGCAAATTCATGATCATGATGATGAGGACGCAGAAAATGTCGAGACCGACCTTGTGCGGGAGGAGCATAGGAAAAGCGGAGGCAAAGTTGTCAATCCCTGCGGATATCGACACCGAGACCGTTAGGACGTAGTCAATGAGCAGCGCCGCCGCCGCGACCAGGCCGGCTGTCTCACCTAGATTTTCACGAGCGACGGTGTAGGCGCCGCCGCCGTTGGGATAAGCATCGATGGTTTGCCGGTAAGAAATCGTCACCACGAGTAGCAAAACGGCGATTGCCAAGGCAATGGGCATGGACCATGCGACCGCTGCAGTCGCGAATACGGCAAGCGGTATCAAAACTTCTTCGGTTGCGTATGCGACCGAGGACAGTGCGTCCGAGGACAAGACGGCCAGAGCCTTCCACTTGGTGATGCGTTCGTTGTGCATCATCTCGGTGGTGAGCGGGTTGCCGACGAGCAGACGTTTGAGTTTACGCATTGCCATGCATGGTTCCTTGGTTAGTTGATCCTGTAGCCGACGCCGGCTTCCGTGAGAATGTGGCGCGGTGCTGAGGGATCGATCTCGATTTTTTTGCGTAGTTGAGCCACGTAGACGCGCAGGTAGTGCGACTGGTTGAGAGCGTTCGGGCCCCACACAGCCTGTAGGATCTGCCCTTGCGGAACGACGCGCCCCTGGTTGCGGATCAAGACGCGCAGCAATTCGTATTCGGTACCGGTGAGTTTGACGGGTGAACCTGCGACGGAGACAGCGCGTTCGTTGAGGTCGATCTGCAAATCGCCGGATCGAAACACGGGTGATTCGCCTTTTGCATCGAGGTGGCGCAGTCCCACGCGTACCCGAGCCATCAGTTCGGGCATGCTGAAGGGTTTGCACAAATAGTCGTCGGCACCGTCATCGAGCAAGCGGACCTTGCTATTCTCGTCATCGTCGACCGTGAGAACGACTACCGGAACGTCGGACCAGGTACGCAGACGGCGTAAAACTTCCAACCCATTCATGTCTGGGAGCCCTAGGTCGAGAATGATCATCTGCGGGTGAAACGACGTAGCTTTGTTAAGTGCCTCCGCGCCGGTGCCCGCTTCCGCGGTGATGAAGCCTTGGTCCGAGAAACTGGTGTTGAGCAAATTGCGAATCGAAGGTTCGTCGTCGGCAATCAAAATTCGTGTGTTCGTTAGTTTATTCATCAGTCAAAATCCTTCGGCATGTCGGGCGCTGGCGCTATGGGAATAAAAATTGCGAAGACGGAGCCTCCTTCGCTCGAAGCCCGCACTTGAATCCGGCCGTGATGCGCTTCGACGATACTCTTCGCAATCGAGAGGCCGAGCCCCACTCCTCCCGCGCCGTTACCGGGAATGCGGTAGAACTTTTCGAATATTTTTTCGCGCGCCGATTCGGGGATTCCAGGGCCACGATCGATGACGGCGAGTTCGAGCATGCTTCCGTCGTCGCAAGTTTGTGCGGTAACTGAGATGGGGGCGCCGGGAGGGGAATAGTGGGCGGCGTTTAGAATCAAATTGGAGAGTGCGTGCTCGAAAAGGCGGAAATCCAAACTCACCATGGGCAGCGCCGGGAAATCCGCTTTCACAGGGTGATTGGCCAAGCTCCGGCCAAGTTTTGCCACGGTGGTCGACAAGACGTCCTGCATATCATGCCAGTCAAGATTGAGAGCCAGCACTCCTGAACTGAGCCGATTCATGTCGAGAAGGTTTTCGACCACCCGGTTGAGCCGCTCGCTGGCCTGGATCAACTCGTCGGCGAGGATTCGGGTGGACTCCGGGCTTTTGTGCAGAGTGCGGTCATTGAGCGCGGTCGCGGAACCCATGATCACGGTCAGCGGAGTGCGCATCTCGTGGGAAATAGAGCTGAGTAACGTTTGATGCAGTTTCTCCGATGCCTGATACAGCTTCGTAGCCTCGGCCGTCTTGCTGAAGCGAAAGCGTTCGAGAGCAACGGCCGCCTGATTGATCACGGTTTGAAGAAAGGAAAGCTGTTCGTCGTTGAAGGGCTGGGATTTGTCTTTGGGATAGACGAGCAAGACACCGACGCGCTCGGATTTTCCATTCATGGGATAGGCGCGCACGCTGGCTTCCGCCAGCACGTCCGTGGCCCATCCGGTGACCAGCCCCGAGTGAAAAGCCGATTGAGCGACAGCTTGATCCGAAGCCGCAATGGGGAAAAGCAAGGGCGAAGCCAACGCGTTTTCGGGAGTTGCGAAAGTCGCCATGGACTGAACTGGTAATTGTGAGTTGATCGTCAGTTCGAATGCATCGGCGATGTGGCGCTCGTCGGGGGCTTCACTTAAGCGACGTGCGAGTTCGAATTGTGCCCGCGCCCGCCCTGCGCGCACGAGGAGGACTTCCTCTTGATTGCGAATCCGGGTGGTTAAGAATCCAGCCACCAGTGCAGTGACGAAGAATGAAATCAGCATCATCACGTCGTCACTGGAAGTGACCGCGAACGTGAAGCGAGGCGGAATCAGGAGATAATCCCACGCGAGTGCGGAAGCGACTGCGGCCATCAGAATTGGCCCGGTCCCCGCGAACCCCGCCACGACTAAAATTCCGAGCAGGAAAATCGATCCTACCGCGTGATAGCCGAGATACGGCGAAAGGGCGTAGCACGCCAGTGTGAGTCCGGCCATAAACCAAGCCGTGTTGTAGTAGGGAAAAAATCCGGATTTGAATTTCAAGCGCGCGCGAATGTCGGGCATCAAAACCTGACCATCATGGCAAAGTTCAAACGGTTTTCGCTCTTCACCAAATCGGGTTGCCAATCTGCCGGGATAGGGGCCGAGCCAGTTCCGTTCGGGCCCGTCACTCCCCCTGGGCCGGCGAAGTAATTGACGTCGGCCTCACGATGATCGAATTCCGCCCGCAAAGTGATAAAGGGATTCGGCATGTAGTCGAACGACAGGGAGGCATCCCAGGCGTGAAACTGCTGTCCGGGAGTTTGCGGGAAATAGGCATTGCCACTCGCATCTGTCGCCTGGTTCATGGCGTTCGATCCTAGTATTGGTGGAATTAAGACCAAGTATCGCCCTGGATTATTAAACGCTCCTCCACCCACTGTCAGCGCATGACGGTCTTTGTTAAACCAGAATCGATTGTAGGCCATCGCCCCGAGGAAATACTGGCTGGGAGCGGCTTTGCTGCCTCCCGAACATTTAACCCCGTCGCCGGATTCGCATCCGATATCGAAGGTAACTGAGAACGCCGCCTTGCTTAAAAACTGGCTGGGTCGGTCGACATATTTGTATTGCGCACTATTGTCACTGTGGAAGCGCTGGCGTCCAGGGGCATTGAGCGTGTCATAACCCCAGTATCCGTTTGCCACGTATGAGGTGTCGCCGTTGGGGCGGTAGAGAATCTGAAACCCAAGTCCGGGCAGCTCATTGTACATGCCGTAGGACTGCCAGCCATTGATCAACCAGAGTTCCGTTTTTAGTCTGTCGTTGGGAAAAGCTTGGAGCCGCAAACCGTTGAAGAACCAAGGTGTGTTGGCGGAGACGTAGGAAGCTTGGTAAGCCCAGTTTTCAAAGTTGTAGTAACTAAATAGCCCGACGTACGACATGAAGATGCCGGCGTCGAGATTGATTCCGTTCCACTGATCCCAGTGATAGCCGGCGTAGGCTTCGGAGAGATAACGGTAGGCATCGGCCATGTTCCATTGGCCGCGGGCCGGGCTGGCGTCGTTACGCGGAGTCATCGTCGAGTACATTCCGAATTGGGTCATGATTCGGCCGCGCACATTCTCGTGATGAAAGTCTCCGCCGACGCCAATCTGTTGCAACTGCACTTCGGCGGTACGCCCAGCGGCGGTCGAACCACTGAGCGTGTGATCCTTAGGATGGTTGAAGTCGTAAATGTAGTTGGTGTCGATTAGGACGGAGCCCGAGAAAATCTTACCCTCGAGTATAGATTCCTTTTGCCGATTGCCGCCATTGAGCCAGGTGAAGTCGGCGAATGCGAATGGCTCTGCCGCTTGGGCCGTTGCGAGGACTGGCGTGAAAAGCCATAAAGCGAGCAACGCGTAATGCTTCATCTGACCCATGCAACACCCGAGTGCCAGCCGAGTTAAGTAAATATATTTTTACACCCCGTGCGCTGGAGCCTAGACCTTGGGAAATTTCATTTCCAGACGGCTGAGACGGTCAACTAGCGTTTTCGTAACCAGATAGTTGCGGTACCATTTTTTGTCGGCTGGAACGACATGCCACGGGGCCTTTTTGCCGTGCGTGTTTGCCAGCATCATTTGGAATGCCTCCATGTACTGATCCC
>JAYWAE010000191.1:0-2021 GCA_043782715.1 Pseudobdellovibrionaceae bacterium
AAGACCAAAAAGCTCTGTTCAAAAAAAACCAAGAGATCATCAAATCGTTCAACGGGACGATCAATCACATCGACACCTGGGGCAAGCGCAAGCTCGGAAATCCGATCGACCGCATCGCCCGCGGCAACTACTTTCACCTGACCTTCGAAGCCACCGGCGGAGCTGTCTTTGAACTCGAGCGCACCATGCGCATCAACGACAAAGTTTTACGTTATCAGCACACGCGCTTGGATGACCGGGTCAGCTTGACCAAATTCGTAGAAAAATTCAAAGAGGCACTCGTCGAGACCGCCAATCGCGAGCGTGAACGCGAAATCAAAAATCAGCAGCGCAAAGCCATGCGGGCTGAAGGCGGCGGCTTCGGTGGCCGTGGCGGCGATCGTGGAGACCGTCCGGATCGCGGCGACCGCGGAGATCGCGGCGGCGGCGGCGGTTTTGGCGGCGGAGCTGGTGGAGATCGCGCCCCGCGCGGCTAATCCGAAATGCCCGACTTGTTGCGCACCATTCGCCTCATTCTATTTACCGCTTGGGCCGTGATCATGACGGCCTTGACGTACGTTTTGGGAGCGCCCGCTCTCAAAGTCTTGCGCCGCCGTCTGGGCCGCGCGGGTTACTGGGCGCTGACCACGGCGATCGCCGCAAGCCTAGTCGCCTTGGGCGGAACTCTATTGGGTGTCGCGTTTTACAGCTTGAGCGTTTTAGTGGGCGTGTTTGAGGAATTTGAAGAGATCGGCCTCAGCTTTACCGTCAGTGCCTTCTTTGCACTCTTGATCAACGCACTTCTGTCGGCCGGCGCCTTCGCACTTTGGGTCTACTCAGTTGGTCCGCGCTGGAGTCAGACCGTGACCGAATTTCTGCAAACCACGCTCAAGCCGGTGTTCGAGTTGAATCCGCATTTGCAAATCGGCTATCAGGATTTGATGGGCCAGCTGCCTTCCGTGGCTTTGATTCTGTGGATGATTTCAATTTATGTCGCAGTTTTACTCGAGGGAAGGCTGTTGATGGGCAAGGATACGGCCGCACCGGTGCAGACCTGGCCGGCGATGCGGCCGCAATTGGCGGCCCTGCGCCTGCCCGACTTCTGCGTTTGGATTTTCATCGTTTCGTTACTCGGGGCGTTTGGTGAATTTGAACTGAAGGTTTTGCAGTCGCTCTCGATCAACGTGCTCAATGTTTGCATCGTGCTTTTCTTTTTTCAGGGCATCGCGGTAGTGGCGAAGTTTTTTGAAAGCCTGCGTCTGGGCATGGTTTGGCAAGTTCTGTTTATGACCATTGTGGTTCTGCAATTGTTCTTGTTCGTCAGTGTGCTGGGTCTGCTCGATTTCTGGCTCGGCTTCCGCGCCCGGATTCAGAAGCGGGCCGGCGAATTCAAACGGGAAGCTTAATTTTTTAAAGAAACGTGAAGGAGAAGTTATGAAAGTCATTCTGCAAAAAGACGTCAAAGACCTGGGCAAAGTCGGCGATATGGTCAACGTGAAGGAAGGCTACGCGCGCAACTTCCTCTTTCCGCGCCAGCTCGCGCTCGTGGCTACTGAGAAAAAACTCACCGAGTACAACCACCTCAAGAAGATGGCCGAAATCAAAAAGAAAAAGGCTCTAGCCGGCCGCCAGGAAGTCATCGGCAAAATGCAGGGTGTGACCCTCAATTTCAAACTCGAAGCGGCCTCCGACTCCGAGAAAATCTTCGGCTCCGTGACGACGATGGACATTTCAAAGCAGCTGGATAAACACGGCTACTCTGTCGACAAACGCGACATTCACCTGGAAGAGCCCATAAAGTTGTTGGGCCAGCACAAAGCGTTCGTGCGCATGGGTGAGGGCCTTGAAGCCGAAATCACCATTGTGGTTGAGAAGCTGTAGAGAAACCCCATACACCAAATAGCCTACTGATCCCGCAAAGGGCCGCCTGACAGCGGCCCTTTGCCGTTTTTCGTCCCAGCCGATGGGCGGCCGGCCACTGCCATGGCGGTAAAACGCCGCCTTGAAAGCAGCCCTATGGCATATCACCTGCAGTCAAAAAG
>JAYWAE010000192.1:0-14283 GCA_043782715.1 Pseudobdellovibrionaceae bacterium
GCAGGGCGCCGGGCCCGTAATCGTCACCCAGACCGCGCAATTTTTTCTAACTCCCAGACCGGTCCGGTGCTAGGTTATGCGCCATGCTCACGATTGCCATTCTTAGCTCAACCTTGCTGCTTAGCTTCGCCGTTTTGGTCCGTGTGTGGCTGTTGCGTGAACAGGCCGTGCGCCGCTTGATCGAACTGGAGAGTGAGGCCGCGGGTTTGCGTGAGAAGACTAGGCTGCTCGAGCACTCGCTGAACACCAAGGGTGAATTGGGCGAAACGTTCAAAGGTTTGGCCGCCAGTGCACTCGAGTCTTCGATGGCGCAGTTCCTCAATCAGGCGCAAAACTCGTTCCAACAATCCAATGAACTCAGCAAGCTCGACTCGGAACAGCGGCACAAGGCCATGGATGCGCTGATCAAACCGGTGTCGCAGGCGCTGGAGAGTTACCAAGAGCAGGCGCGCCGGTTGGAGATGGAGCGCCAAATGGCGTTTAAGAACATCGACTCCGAACTGAAAAAAGTGACCGACGCCAATCTGCACTTGGCGCGCGAGACTACGGCTCTCAAAGACGCGCTCAAGCGCCCGCACGTGCGCGGCCGTTGGGGTGAGGTGCAGCTGCGCAATTGCATCGAGCTGGCCGGAATGTCGGAGCATTCCGATGTCGAGTTTCAAAATTTCTCAACCGATGACGAAGGCCGCACACACATTCCCGATATGATCGTGCGCATGCCGGGTGGACGCAAAGTCATCGTCGACGCCAAGACTCCGATCGACGCGTTTTTGGCATCACTCGAAGCTACTACGGACGAGCAGCGCCAAGTCGAGATGGTGCGCCACGGCCGCCACCTCAAAGAGCATGTGCGAAAATTGAGTACGCGTGCTTATGCCGAGGCCGTCAAAGAGAGTGCGGACTTCACCGTACTCTTCCTGCCCAACGAATCGTTTCTCTATGCCGCGCTGGAAATCGAGCCCGACATCGTGGAGTTCGCTTTGCAGAAGAAAGTGCTGATTGCCACTCCGCCGACGTTGATTGGTCTGCTCAAAGTGATTCGCTATGGTTGGAGCGAACAGCGCATGGCCGAGAATGCCCAGCGCATCTCGGATATGGGTCAAGAGCTGCATAAGCGTTTGGTGGATTTCGTCGATACCTATATGAATGTCGGTAAACACCTCGACAAAGCCCGCGACGAGTTTGAAAAGGGGCGCACCCGCCTCGAATCGCGCGTGCTGGTGCAGGCCCGTCGCTTTGAAGCCCTAGGTGTGAAGTCCAATAAGAGTTTGATCGAAGCGCCGGCCGAGGGGCCCATTCCCGAAGTTGAAGAGCCTGGTGTACAGCTAAGCGAATCTTAGCGAACCGCGTTCGCGATTTATACAGCCTTGCAAATATTCCAACTCGGTGACGAAAAACGGGACTGGCATGGATTTTAAGGGCACTCGAGCCCGGCCCGGAGATTGCGAGAGTGGCCAGGTCTGGAGGACGTGATGTACCTGGCCCTGAAACTTTTAGTTTTGATGATTTTGTGCGCCGGACTGTCGTTCGCCGCCGGCTCGCTCGTAGCTGCGATGGTGCTTCACTAAATCCGTTCCCTTTGCCGGCTTTCAACGGTAAAGCCTTGGCGTGCAACCCAACCAAAACCGCATCGTCTTTTTCACCGTCCTCGTGGCCTCGCTCGGCTACTTCGTCGACATTTACGATTTGCTTCTCTTTGGTATCGTGCGGGTGCCGTCGCTAAGGGCGTTGGGCGTGCCTGAGGATCAAATGTTGAGCGCCGGTGTGCGCTTGCTCAATTTTCAAATGACCGGACTGTTGCTGGGCGGAATTCTCTGGGGCGTGATCGGCGACAAGCGCGGCCGCAAGAGTGTGCTTTTTGGTTCGATTCTTCTCTACTCACTGTGCAACATCGCCAACGCTTTTGTGCCCAACGCCGAAGCCTATGCTTGGTTGCGCTTCTTTGCCGGAATTGGCCTGGCCGGGGAGTTGGGTGCCGCGATCACGCTAGTCTCCGAGGTCATGCCGCAGAAAACGCGCGGGTACGGCACGGCGATTGTCGCCTGTGTGGGCATTTTGGGCGCGGTGCTGGCCTCCATCATTGGCGATGCCTTTGATTGGAAGGTCGCCTATTTGGTCGGCGGTGGAATGGGGCTTGGCCTGCTCGCGCTGCGCGCGGGATTGCTCGAGAGCAAAATGTTTCACAGCATGGCCGAGGCCGGTACGGTCGCGCGCGGGCAGTTTCTTAAACTTTTCACCAACCGGCGCACGCTCGTGCGTTACCTGTGTTGCGTGCTGATTGGTGTTCCGATCTGGTTCGTGATCGGCGTGCTGGTCACCTTTGGACCTGAGTTCAGCAAAGAGATGGGCGTCGTGGGAGTGGTCACCGGCAGTAAATCAATTATGTGGACTTACGCGGGCTCTTCATTTGGGGATTTGTTTTCCGGCTTAGTCAGCCAGTGGATCGGGAGCCGCAAAAAAACCGTGTTGGCTTTTCTGCTGCTCACTTTGGGCTTGGTTTTGTTCTACACCCAGGTTCCGTTACATACCCCGGCTTCGTTTTACACTTTATGTGTCGCGCTGGGAGTTTCCGCTGGTTACTGGTCGACGTTTGTGACCATCGGGGCCGAACAGTTTGGAACCAACATCCGTGCCACGGTGGCGACGACGGTGCCGAACTTCGTGCGCGGTTCCGTTGTGCCGGTGACATTGGTCTTTGGACTGTTGCGCCATCAAATGGCGATGCTCGATGCGGCTTTGGTGGTGGGCCTGGGATGTTTAGCGCTCGCGTTCACCGCGCTCTACTTTGTGAGTGAGACTTTCCACAAAAATTTGGATTACTTCGAGACCTTCTAGCCGGGCTTGTAGATGCCGCAAAAGGCGGCGGCCACTCCGCAGGCGATCCAAAACCAAATTAACAGTGGACCCCAGCTGGCGCGGCGTTTGGCGAGTACCATGCTGACGCCGAGAACCAACCACAAAGATCCTTTGAGAATGGCCCACAATGGAAAGCCAGCGCCGAGCGCACTCAACTGCATAAGGCCACTCACGAGCAAAAGCGCCATCCCGATACCGTGAATAACCGCCAAAGTTATGCGCGTGCTTTTGTTCGGTGTGTGGCCACCTGCGTATACGCCCCACAGTGCGCAGAGGCCAGAGAACAGCATCAGGATTCCCGCGATGTGGATCAGCTTAAAGAGTTCGTTGGTCATGCGGTCAGTTTTCCTGGAATCGAGGGGCAAGGCAAGCCATAATGCCGTGATGAGCAGCCAAGCGCAGCGCCTCGAGATTCAATGCACCGTCGATACCGTGACCACGCACGGGTTTGTCATGCGTCGCGACCTCGAACACGGAGAGCGGCTGAAGCGCGCGGGCAAGATCATGGGCATTGCCTTTCTCGTCGCCTTTTTGACGGTCTTTATTCCGATTTTGCATTTCATATTGCCGCCTCTCTCCTTGCTCATCGGTGCAGTCTTAGCCACCGGCGAATACCTGGGGAAAGGCGATGTCATGAGCGGGGAGATCGAATGCCCCAATTGCAAAAAGAAAATCGAATTCGCGCGCGACACCGAAGAGTGGCCGCGTGTTCAGCGGTGCCCCGGCTGCTCTTTCACTTTGAAATTTGAAAAGTCATAGAGGCGCTAGCGCCGCGGCATCGGCTTTCCGTCATGAGGGCCGAGAGGGTGTTTGGGAGCGTCCTTCCAAAGCACGTCTTTGATTTCCTCATTTCGCTTCGGGTGCAGCGGGTAAATGACTTTGTTTTCCGGCTTGCTCGTTTCGCCCACCACTAGCAAATGCGCCTCCTCATTCGAATTGTTGATAAAGGTGTGGGCAATGCCGGTTCCCGCTTTAAAGCCGACGGCGTCGCCAGGCATGAGCGGGTGCAGGTGGCCGTCGATCCATGCTTGCGGATGGCCCTTGATCACATACACGAATTCTTCTTCGTGGCTCTCGGCGTGCGGCCATGAGGTGCGGCGTCCGGGCGGTAGAACTTCATGATGGATACCGAGGCGTTTGAGGCCGAAATGTTTTGCCAGCGTCGAACCGTAAGAGAGCAACTCTTGGCTTCCGGGATAATGGGAATCGTCGGCTGCAAGGATCTCAGACCAGTGGACAATGCAGCTCGGACGTTTGAACGGGGATTTTTTGTTCAGGCGCAAGCCCGAGCGCATGCCGAACTCGCCGCCGGGCAGTCCCCATGAGTAGCGATAGCTGAGATCACCGTCAGCCCATAGATCGAGTGCGATCTCCTCGCGGAAGCTGGCGACGTCGGACGAGTCGCCGATGGCGAAGACGTAAGTTTCTTGCGCATCGCCTTCAGGCGCGGTCCGGCGCAGATCGAGTTCCATTTGTCCGGTGATGTTGGTGTTGATCGTCCACATTTTCGGTTTTTCGTCGGCACCAAGCGCGAGCGTGGTCCACTCTTGATGATAAACTTCACCGTCCATTCCAGTGGCGGAAAATTGAATCGCGACACCGCGACCTTCGAGTATGGGCGCGAGGGTAAAGTCGCCGAGGAAGCGCAGTTCGTCGTGATTCGTGCCTACACCGGTGTAGTGGCCGGCGCGCGCGATCAGGGAGGCGAAGGGTTTTTGCATTGGAACTCCTGTTCTAAAATTCGTCCGGCCAGGTTGTTTTCGCAATCAACTCCGCAACCAACTCTTCGAGCCCAGCTTGATCGGCGGCATCAAAGCGGCCGATCTCCGGGGAATCGAGATCGAGCACTCCAAGCAAACGGCCCGCATGGATCATTGGCACTACGATTTCGGAGCGGCTGCGTGCATCGCAGGTGATGTGCCCGGGAAACGCGTGCACGTCGGCGACTAGTTGCGTATGGCGGTCGAGCGCTGCGGTTCCGCAAACGCCTTTGCCAAGCCCAATACTCAAACACGCGGGCAGACCTTGAAACGGGCCAAGACGCAACTCTCCCTGGTGGAAAAGATAAAAACCAGACCAATTGAGCCGTGGCATGTGGGCCATCAGGGCGGCGCTGGCGTTGGATAGGTTGGTGAACCAGACTGTCTCATAAAGAGACGCCAGTTCCTGGCGCAATTCGCGGTAGAAAGCGCTTTTATCCTTATATGGTATGGGCGTAAAATCGAGCATGCCGGCAATCTGGCAAGTTTTCGCCCGCATGTAAAGCGGATGCACAGGGATGGGGTCTCAAAATCAATCCATCCGGCCGGGCCTCGCATCTGAATTGCAGTTGAGTCACTTGGGGAAACTAATGAATAGTGATCCATTTTGAAACAGCCGAGGGAAACCATGAATCAGAGCCACACTTGTCCACGTTGCCAAAGCCTTTTTAGCGAAGAACGCCGATTGCAAAAACCGCCGGTCTGCGAAAGTTGCGGATTCGTCGCTTCGGGTCTCGAATTGAAAGCCGGCCAAGCGCTTGAGCGCCGGTTTTTAATCGTGGCTTTGGGTTTGTCACTGGTGCTGGTCGGTGGCTTTATGCAGGTGGTTTCATGGGGCTCGTATTCGCTCGAAGCGATTCCGCTCACGGTCGGCAATTGGCTGCACTCCAACTCAACCACCCAGCTCGAACGCCTGGTGCAAATCAGTTTTGAACTGAAAAAATATGATCTAACAGAAAATGTTTACACCCAACTTGCCGCCAAGGACCACACGGCGTTCTTGCGCTTGGGCAAGTTTCAGATGAGCCGGGGCAAGTATTCCGAAGCCGCCAACTCGTTCCGCCTTTATTTTTCATTCAACAACGAGGACCTCGAGGCCCACTATCTTTATGCCCGGGCATTGGGTGAGACCAAGCAGATCGACGAGGCCATCAAGCACTACGACTACGTTTTGCGCGCCAAACCGGGTATCCGGCAGATCACGGTGGTGCAAAACTATGTCAAAGCTTTGGCCCAGAACGGCCGCCTGAAAGAGGCGCGCAAGGTGATCGAGGACGAGCGCACACGTGACCGTACCGCCATGACCTTCATGGACACCGAGTATAAGACGATTCTGGAACGCCTCCACGCCAGCGGGTAAGCCTTTCTTCACTTAGTTCTAACAGAATGCTGACTTGTCCGGAACAAAGCATCCGGGCAAGTTCAGGGCATGCCCTTCCCCAAAAACAAAAAGAGGTCATGTCTATGAAAGCGATTTCAGCGTCTTCCTATATTTTTGCTCTCAGCCTGTTCCTCTCCGCGCCCCTTTCGTACGCCGACAATGGCGTCGTCGTGGGTACCGGCGATATGAAGCTCGGCGCTCTCATCCAAGTTTGGGCGGTCGACGATACGACAGCTCCCAATCACGCCGACGTCAACTTTCGCTTGCGCCGGGCAGAGTTCAAGGCCAGCGGTACTGTAGCCCCCAATTCGCGCTTTTTTATGATGTTCGATCCGGCTAAAAATCCGTCGGCCGCCGGCGACAATAAAATTTTGCAGGATCTCGGGATCGCCTTCATGCCGATTGAGAACTTCGAAGTCATCGCCGGTCAAATGAAAATTCCAACCCTCGAGGAAGGCCTGCACTCTTCGGGTGAGCTGCTCTTACCCGAGCGCTCTTACATCGGCCGCGCCTATGGCGATCGCCGTGAGACGGGCGTGATGCTCGACTACAATCCCAAAATCGTGCGCGTGCGATTGATGGCTTCAAACGGCCAAGCCACTCCGGGTGCCGCTGCCACCAACACCAACGACGTCGATTGTTCAAAAGATGTGAATGGACGTTTTGACTGGATGATCATGGAAAACCTTAAGCTCGGCGTGTTCGGCAGCAACTCGCAATCTATCGCCGGCAATAGTTTGCGCGAGGGTGGCGACATCGAGTTCTCGAACGCACGATTTTTAGCTCGCCTCAGCGGGTTGACTGCAAAGGAACTGAATGTCGACAAGACCGGCATGTCGGTTGAGGGCGGATACACGATTTGTGATAGCTTGCAGGCCGCAGCCCGTTTTGAAAACTATCAGATCTCCAGCACGCCCCACTTTTCTTCCCGCGCGACGACCGTCGGCCTGAACTATTACATGAAGGGCAACAACGTGAAGATCCAGTTGGCGCATACAGTAATGGACCACATGACCTCGGCTGCTGGCGGCCCGCCGACCACCTACGTGGATGGAAGCTACAAGCCGGGCACCAACAATGCCGGTTCGCTGACCTTTTTGGCTCTGCAGACTACTCTATAATATTAGATAGTTAGATTGATTCTTTGAGCGCGGCGGGAAGTTTTGACTTCCCGCTCGAATGCGCTTAGTTCAAATACATTCGTCAGGCTGTGAGCTGAAACCGGTGAAAATCCGGCACTGTCGCGCAACGGTATGGGGACGCTGAGCCTCGAAGTCCGATCGCACGCACCTGGCCCAATTCAATGCAAGCATCCTCGCGGAATGGGAGACGGTCATGCCGAGTTCAGTTTGGGTACTACTCGTCCTGGTATTTTCCTTTCAACTGCAAGCGCAAGAGACTCCGCCTCAGGTCGACATCGGGCGGCCACATATTTTATTACCGGATAACTTTTCGCAGATGCCCGAGAGCCGCATGAATGAAGCCGCCTCGCCGGTGAGCGAAGATGTATTGCGCGCCTTCCCCGGTGTCGTGGTTTCCCGTTCGGGGAGTGAGGGGCAGACCAGCTTTGTTTTTATCCGTGGCGCCGACTCCGCCGGCACTTTGGTTTTACTCGATGGCTTTCCGTTGAATGACCCAAGTCTCAACAACGGTGCATTTGATTTTTCGAATCTCAGCCTGGACGGCATTGAACGCGTCGAAGTTTGGAAGGGACCGCAGTCCGTGCTCTTTGGTTCCGGGGCAACCGGAGGCGTCATCAACTTGGTCAGCAAACGCGGCGAGGGGCCAGTTCGCTTTTCGGCGCGAGCGGTTGGGGGTTCACAGGGTACGGCCGGTGCGGAGGCTGGAGTGCGCGGCGCGCATGCGAATTGGAATTATTCCCTTTCGGCGCAGAAAAAACACACCGACGGCATCTCCTCAGCCGATGCCGCGCACGGTGGAACCGAAAGGGACGGAAGTTCAAGCCACGCCGTCTCGGCTCGTGTGGGCTGGTCACCCGATACGAATACCGGCTTTGAGTGGTTCACGCGCTGGAGCGAGCGCCGTGCGGACCTGGATTATTCACCTTCGCCTTTGGCACCGTTCTACACTTATGCCGACGATCCCAATTACCGTTCACGTGGCCGCACCTTGGCGTTGGCTCTGCGGGCAACCAAGATTTGGGCGGAGGATTTGGAATCGAACCTCAGTTTGTCGCGCGTGACTCAAGACCGCTCCTACCGCAACGATCCGGACCCCGTCAATCCGGGGTGGGTAGAGGGAAGTTACGCCGGGGACGCCATACATTTTGAAAATCGCAACCGCTGGCATTTTCTCGAGGGCACCGAACTGCTGTTTGGGCCGGCGGCGGAGTTTGAGTCGGCGAATTCGGCCTACACGTCCGACACCTATGCGGCCGCATTCCCCGCCAAGTCCTCTGCGCTTGCGGGATTCTTGGTCCGGCTTCAGTGGGATGCGGAAAAGAATTTTTTAACGGCGGGCGCGCGCGTGGATCATCATAGCCTGTTCGGAACGCAAGGAAGTTTTGAATTTGCGCCCGGCCTGCATTTAACGCCGTCGCTCGATCTCTTCGCCCGCGCTTCGACGGCATACAGCGCGCCGACGTTGTTCGAACTTTATGATCCGGTCTCGGGAAATCAAAAGCTGCGGCCAGAACAAGCGCGCAATAGTGAAATCTCGCTCGCCCGGTATTTCGGTGCCCATTCAAACAAAATCCAAATTTCCGGCTACATCAATCAGTACCGGAACTTGATTCAATATCAAAGCCTGCGTTTCTTGAATGTCGGTTCGGCCGTGGTGCGCGGCGCGGAGCTCGAGGCGGCGCACAGTTTCGGCGGATTATCCCTTCAGGCCGGTTACACCTATTTGGAAACGCGCAACGATAGCACGGGCCAACGGCTGTTGCGCCGCCCGGGCAACGCGGTCACAGCGCGTGCGGCGTGGGCGCCCGCGGACAAAAAATATGGCGTGGCGGTCGAATACACCAGCGCCGGCCACCGCGACGATATTGACCCGCTGAGCGGCGCGCGGGTCACCGCCGCCGGTTATCAAGTTTGGAACGCGACCGCCGATTGGCAGGCGACTGAGAGTCTCAAACTGCGGGTGAGCGCCGTGAATTTGACCGACTTGAAATACGATGAGGTCGCCGGCTACGGCCGCGAACCGCGGTCGTATTATCTGAGCGCGACCTACGCTCCGTAAGTGCCGACGCGTCGGTTGGGCTCAAAGAGCGCGGGATGGGGTAAGGGCCTTGAGCAAGGCTTGGTAGCCTGGCAAGTTGGCCGAATGCTGTCGGCAAAGCAAAACGACGTCACGTCCAATGTTGCTATTTTCAAAACTGCTATACGAAATCAGATTGCTCATCGACCGGTCTTTGGTGGCAAGTTGAGGGAGAAGCGTATACCCAGCGCCGCTCGCGACTAGGTGCTTGAGTGTTTCGATGCTGTTGGCGTGAAAAGATTGAATTTTTCCGCGCCGGTTGACTGGACAGATGTCGATGGTCTGATCGCGCAGGCAGTGACCTTCGTCCAAAAGCACCATTTCGGAAGCCCGTAGATCGGAAGGTTTCAATTTCGTCCGCTGTAAAATTTCATGGTCTTTGGGCGCCGCAAGTACGAACGGCTCAAAAAATAACTCAAATACCGTGAGTGAACTTTCATCCACAGTATCGGCGGCGATGACGGCATCGAGTGCGCCGGACTTGAGGTCTTCGACTAGGTCGCCGGTCGTACCCTGATGCAAACTCAAAGAGACATCTGGAAATGCCTTTTTTATAGCTGAAATCGCGAAGGGAACATAAGGCGCTAGCGATAAAATCACTCCCAGCTTTAGAGATTTAAACCGCGAGGAGGAGCTCTCTTGCACCATGGCCGGAATTTTCTGGGCTTCGTCCAAAATTATGAGCGCCTGATCGGCCATTATTTTCCCAGCCGGTGTAATGGAGACCCGCCGGTTCGTTCTCTCAAACAAAGCCACACCCAAATAGCCTTCTATTTTCTTAATCTGTGAGCTGAGGGAGGGTTGGCTGATATGGCATTCTCTGGCCGCATGTCCAAAGTGCTGATGCTTTGCCACTGCAATTACGTACTGCAAATCCCGGAGCGTGAGCCATGAAGTAATCATAGGTTATTACTATCATTCTATTAGTATTAATCAAATATACAAATTAATTGAACCCGCCGATTATTGACGTGTACGAAGCTCAACTAAGGAGATAATCATGAAAATAGAGAAAATCGTGTATCGAGCCACGGCGACTGCAACAGGCGGAAGAGATGGATCGGCGGTTGGACCTGATGGATTGTTGAACGTCAAACTTGCGACTCCCAAGGCGCTCGGTGGTGCAGGAGGAAATGGCACCAATCCCGAGCAGCTTTTCGCAGCCGGCTATTCGGCCTGTTTTATCGGCGCACTCAAATTTGTCGCAGGCCAACAAAAGGTTGCGCTTCCTGAAGGCCTTTCGATCACCAGTCACATCGGCATTGGGCCGATTCCTCAGGGTTTCGCGATTGAAGCCGAACTGGAAATCTCGATGCCCGGAATGGACCGAAGCGTGGCGGAAGCATTGATTGCAAAGGCGCATCAGGTTTGCCCGTATTCGAACGCGACTCGTGGTAACATCAACGTCACTTTGAAACTGACTTAAAAGAAAGAGTGCAGCATGAGCAACGAACCTAAGTGTCCATTTCACGGCAAAGCCACTAGCGGCCGCGAGACTTCCAACCGCGACTGGTGGCCCAAGCAATTAAAGATCGAAATTCTGCACCAACATTCAACGAAATCGAATCCGATGGGTGGCGATTTCGACTATGCCAAAGAATTTCAGAGTTTGGATTATGCCGCTTTAAAAAAGGATCTGGCCGCGCTCATGACGGATTCTCAATCGTGGTGGCCTGCGGACTTCGGTCACTATGGTCCATTATTTATTCGCATGGCCTGGCACAGTGCCGGCACCTACCGCATCGGCGACGGCCGAGGAGGCGCGGGCCGCGGTCAACAGCGCTTTTCACCGCTCAATTCGTGGCCGGACAACGTCAATCTCGACCGTGCACGGCGCTTGCTCTGGCCGATTAAACAGAAATATGGGCGCAAGATCTCGTGGGCGGATCTCATGATCCTCACGGGCAACGTCGCGCTTGAAACAATGGGCTTTAAGACGTTCGGTTTTGCCGGCGGCCGCGAAGATGTTTGGGAACCCGACCAGGATGTGTACTGGGGTTCAGAGAAAAAATGGCTCGGTGGCGATGAACGCTACGCACAAGGATCACCTGGAGTGGTCGAGAACCATGCGGTGCTGGTCAAAGACGACGACAGCAAAGTCCCACATAGCCGCGATCTTGAAAATCCTCTAGCGGCCGTGCAAATGGGCCTGATTTATGTCAACCCCGAGGGCCCGGATGGCAAGCCGGATCCAGTGGCGTCGGCCAGAGATATCCGCGAAACATTCGCGCGCATGGCGATGGACGACGAAGAAACGGTGGCGCTGATCGCGGGCGGCCACACTTTCGGCAAAACACATGGCGCGGCGGATGCAAAACACGTCGCCATGGAACCAGAAGCTGCCGGCATCGAGCAGATGGGCTTCGGTTGGAACAATAGTTTCGGAAAAGGCCACGGTGCCGATACCATCACCAGCGGCCTTGAAGTCACTTGGACTTCCACGCCGACGAAATGGGGAATGGAATATTTTAAAAATCTATTTGGCCATGAGTGGGAGTTGACGAAGAGCCCGGCTGGAGCTCACCAATGGACCGCGAAAAACGCCAAGGCCACGATTCCTGACGCGCACGATCCTTCTAAAAAGCATCTGCCGACGATGCTCACGACCGATTTGGCCCTGCGCATGGACTCGGCGTACGAAAGTATCTCGCGCAGATTCATGGCGCATCCCGAACAGTTCGCCGATGCTTTCGCACGCGCTTGGTTCAAGCTCACGCATCGGGATATGGGTCCGCGCGCACGTTACCTAGGACCTGAAGTTCCAAAGGAAGAATCGGTTTGGCAAGACCCGATTGCAAAACCCGATCACAAGCTGATCGACGAGACAAATATCTTGGCGCTGAAGCAGGTGATTCTGGCGAGCGGACTTTCGCTGGCAGAACTCGTGTCGACGGCTTGGGCGTCGGCTTCGACCTTCCGCGGATCCGACATGCGGGGTGGTGCCAATGGCGCCCGTATCCGGCTTTCGCCGCAGAAGGATTGGGCAGTGAACGAGCCCGCACGCTTGGCGAAAGTACTTAAGGTCTATGAAGGGGTGCAAACTACCTTCAACCGGTCGGGTCAGGACGGGAAAAAAGTCTCGCTCGCGGATCTCATTGTATTGGGTGGTGACGCGGCCGTGGAACGAGCGGCAATGAATGCGGGCGTACGTTTGCAGCTTCCGTTTGCACCCGGGCGCATGGATGCAACCGAAGCGCAAACCGACGTCCATTCCTTTGCGGCACTCGAACCATATGCCGATGGATTTCGCAGTTTTGTCCGGGCAAAATACTCCGTTCCCGCCGAGGAGTTTTTGCTCGATCGGGCTCAGCTTTTGACCTTAACTGCGCCTGAAATGACCGTCTTGGTTGGTGGCCTGCGGGTGCTTGGTGCGAATGCGCATGCGAGCAAGCACGGCGTGTTTACGGTGAAAAAGGAAACTCTTAGCAACGACTTTTTCGTCAACCTTCTCGACATGGGCACCGAATGGAAGACCTCACCCGGCGCAAAAGATATTTACGAAGGCCGGGATCGCAAATCGGGAATCGTCAAATGGACCGCGACGCGTGCCGATCTGGTCTTCGGTTCAAACTCCGTGCTGCGTGCCTTAGCAGAAGTCTATGGAAGTGCGGATGCGGGGGAAAAGTTCGTGCACGATTTTGCGGCGGCTTGGACGAAGGTGATGAACTTGGATCGGTTTGACCTCAAGTAAAATTGACGTGGGTGTGCGGTGCTATTGCACACCTATTTTCCTGCGCCGAGCCGGCCGCGGTGGGATCGGGGCGGGCTGATGGAGGCTCGGCGGCCATTTTAGAGAGCTAGCTTTTTGTAGCAAAAAATACCCGCGTTCTGGTGGTCGACGATTCTCCGGATAATCAGCAGCTCATATGGCGATTCCTGACCAAGTACGGCGCGGTCGTGGATTCTGCGGAGAATGGATTACAAGGATATCGCAAGGCGCTCTCTGAGAAATTTGTTATTGTTCTCATCGCTCTGACTGCGCATGCCATGAGCGAAGTCCGGCATAGGTGTCTCAATGTCGGATGCACCGAACATTTGCCAAAGCCGATCAATCCGCGAGAGCTGGTGGAAACAATCGTCCGCTACACTTCCGAACAAATATGAGACAATTTCTCAAGTGAACTTTCCCAACCTTGGCGTTTACCCTCTCCACCTTGTCCATCAATAATTCCTTCGTGTGTGAGCCTGATCTCCGTCCCACCTGCGGCATCCTTGAACTCAACTGTGACGGTGGAGTCGGGAACATTTTCCCACGTACCTCGAAAGGTAAAAACTAGAAGTTCATTGGGAATTATTTTTTGGTATTCTCCTGAGACGTTGCCAGTCGTTTGCTGCCCTCGCATTGGACCTTCCATGTTTACGCGAAACGAGCCACCTACTCTAAGGTCAATCTCCGACGACGGAGAAGTCAATTGCCCCGGCGCAAACCAAGTTTTGATAAGTTCTCTGTTGGTCCATGCCTCGAATACGGTTTGGCGATTGGCCTTTATCATTTTTTTAAATTGAAATTTGACCGGTTGGCTCATTTTTTCTTCTCCTCTAAAAGTTCCTGAAGGGCATCGAGTCTGCTACTCCAGAATTGTTGGTAATATGAAATCCACTGTTCGGCGGTCTGGAGCGAGTTGGCGTTCAGACTCACAATCTGAAAGCTACCTTCCTTTCGCCGAGCAATTAGCTTTGCCGTCTCAAGTACCTTCAGGTGCTTCGATACGGCTGCAAGAGACATTCGGTAGGGTTTCGCAATCTGGCTGACCGTTTTCTCTTTCTTAGCAATTGCCTGAAGAATTGATCTCCGAGTCGAGTCAGAAAGTGCATGAAAAATAAGGTCTAACTGCAAAACTTCAGATTTAACCATATAGTTAAATGGTAACAGGCGGCAGATCAGGAGTCAACCATATGGTTAAATGATTTTGTAAGTCATTGAAATAACGCAGGATAAAACACCTTGAATATCATTACACCTTATGGTGTAATGATCTTCATGGATCGACTGGCCGACATCTTGACCGCGATTTCGCACCCCACACGGCGGGCGATTCTTGCACAACTTGCAGTCGGCCCGGCGCG
>JAYWAE010000193.1:0-5313 GCA_043782715.1 Pseudobdellovibrionaceae bacterium
CGGCGAATTATGCCAATATTGAAGACCATCTTTTTGATACCACTAAATGGATTTCAGCTCCGAAATATTCGGGTTATGCATTGGGTTATGGTCTGGAAACCATTGCCGGGCCAATAGAAATCAAGTATTCGTGGTCGCCGGAATTGGGCAAGGGATTTGTCTGGTTTAGTGTGGGTTTCTGGTTTTAACTAAAACACTGCCCGTTATTTTTTTCGATGTTATCGAAAAAAAGGTAATTATTCAGGTTTGAGTTTTAACTGCCAAGGCTGTTAATACAAAAATCTTTTTCCAAAAATCCCAGCAAATACAAGGGGGCAAAAAAATTTGCCTCTTTTAAGCTCTGGCATTAGCAGCCAGATATGATACTTAACTCACTGAATCTTAAGGGGTCGTGTAAAACACCCCAATTGTCCGCAAGCGCTAATCGCGGCTACCAAATTTTATTTAAGATGCTCTTTTAGATCCAGATTCAACAGTTACACGAACGTTGATCTTTTCCTTATCCACTTGATCTTGGAAAATCAGCTGAATAAACAAGTCCTCTAATAGACCGATTTTCTTTGCAATCTGAACAGCACGACGAATAGACGGAATTTTTCTGCCATTTTCCAAATCATTTAGACTTTGCTTAGAAAGTCCCAATTTTTTGGCCATTTCAACCTGCGAAAGTTCCTCTCCCACACGATGAGATTTTAAAAGACGTCCGAAAGTCAGGGGACCATATTGCTTTTCGAGTTCAGTGACTCCAATTTTCTTAGTACTCATGTCTATTGACCTCCTCAATAACAACCAAATTGACCGAGCCATCACGTTCTTCCATATAAATGGCCCGATATGCCTTGGACAGGCGAATGGACCGCTGTCCCTTTCGATCTCCACGCAATGGTTCGTCGTGGTAACCAGGGATTTTTCGAATTTCTCTTAATCCCTTTAGCTCCACTGACTTTGCCCATGCTAAAAGTTTGTCCACGACAAAATTAGGAAGTTTACGGAGCTGCTTATGAACATTGTCGAAGACCACTTTATCCACATTTAGATAGTACTTCAAATTGGCGTACTTTACAAGAATAAAAAGCTTGGCGTCTGAAGCCAGTTTCGCTCTGCAACGTATTGTTATGTCTAGTTATGGGTATGCCATTGACTAAGACTTTACGATTGTGGTGTACCCTGCCCATGGGTAAAACGGTTTCCGCAGTACTATTTGCACTAATTTCAATCTCAACATCTGCCACGGTTTTGTCGCCCACTTCCAGAGAAGTTAACTTTACCTACACCGCGAGTTTTAAAACCACCAAAACGGATTCGGCGCAGAGTTTGATGACTCTTCATGCTCAATACCTCTTTGGATATATGCAAGCGGCAGACCTTTCTAAAGGTTACGGATTGAATATGCTAAACCCGGGCCTGGGAGCGCCTGCGTGGCCACCGCAAGTGAACCTTGTCGACGAGACTCGGGAACATAACGGCGTGCGCGTTCTGACTTATCAGCTCAGCGGAGTTTTGCTTTTACAAAATAGGGTCGCAGACGAAGTATTGAAAAATGGCTATTGGGATGTGATTTTGCCCTATGATCTCGATAACTATTACGAATTCAAATGCTCGGAATGGGGCAGTGAAAATTCCCCCGACGGCTTTTGGTATTTCTATAATCCGTTTCATGCCGGATGCCAGAAACTGATTGAAGCACCTTTGGCTAATGGCGTACGTGTTCGTATCACTCCGATGCCAAGTGTGGATCCACACTTGGCCGCAAATCTAGAAGACTTGCGCGGAGACAATGGCAATGGCGAGCTTTTTGAAATTGTGACGGCCAATGGGTTCGCAAAAAATGCAAAACCAAATGATCAGGGTCGGCTCGCATACGAAGCGGTAAACGACTGGTTACGTGGCTCCGGGTTTGCCGAAACCCAAATTTCTCGATTTAAAAACCGACCGGTTTTTCAATATGACAAAATCGTAAAGTCGCCCTCGCACGGCAATGTCCATATTCGCGTTACTCGGTTGCTCGCGGACACGGGATTGGCCGATGACACGGTTACGTTTGCCAAGTTTTTCAAAAATGCGATTGAATCTGCCGACGTTTATATTTATGCGGGACACGCGGGCCCAGAAGCCATGTTTAATATTGAAGAAATTGAAAAGCATGCGGGGAAAGTTCATTTCAATCACGGAAAGCATCAATTATTTTTTTTCGACGCTTGCTCCGGCTATTCCTACTATCTAAATATTTTTGATGGTCAGAAAAATCGAGGTACTCTTGATGTTTTGACCTATGGTTTGCCCTCCATGTTCGGTTATGAACATTCCACCCACAAAGCGCTGCTCAAATATCTCTTTAATATGGGCAATGATCATCCGGAGTGGATGGACATTATGAATTCAATGGAAAAGCCATTGCGTGGTATGACGTTTATGCTTAACTACGTGGCGATTTAATTTTTAGCGACTTCAGATTGCTCCCGCCCTTGTATGCCGTCAGCCACCCCAGTTCCCAACATGCAGATATAGGATAGTGCGATATCGGATATCACTTCCCACTAACGGGCTGCACATACCGATTGAGAAATGCGACGCCCAAGTCGACCGAAGTTTGATTGAAAAAATAAGTGGTGATGTGGCCGGCTCGAGGTGCGGCGTAGGTTTCTACGATCCGGTTTTGTTTGGCGAGTGCGGATCTCATGCGCTCCATTTGTCCAAACTCGACGATCATGTCGCCCTTGCCGTGATAGAGGAAAACCGGCGGCGATTTGGCGTCGACGTGATTGATGGGTGAGGCTTCGCGCCACAAGTCAGGCCGGTCGGTGAGGGAGTGGCCTATAAATCCTTTTACTAGAGGAGACTTGGGCCACACGGTCAAATCTGCCGGAGTTCCACCTGAAACGATGGCTTTTAGTCCCAGCTGCGGATCGAGTCCCACCAGGAGTATCAAATTCGCGCCGGCGGAATATCCCCAGCCCGCTAGGCGGGCTGGATCAATTCCATATTTCGCGGCATTGGCTTTTAACCAATTGACGGCGTCGCGTACGTCGTCGGCGGCTTTGGGAAATCGGTTTGCCGGCGCCAGGCGGTAGCTGGGGCTAAACACGGCATAGCCGGCTTCGGCAAGTTCGCGGCTCACGCCGCTGAGATCACCTGATTTTCTGGTCCAACCGCCGCCATGAACGACGATCACTGCGGGTTTGAGTTCCGGCCCGTCGGGCAAATAGAGAGTACCCTTCAGCTCGATCCCGTCGGCGGTTTTGTAAACCAAATCATTTTGTATACTGTAGCCGCGGCCCTTGCGAAAAGTTGTACAGCCGAGCAGCGAGGCGCAGACTAGCAGGGGCATCCATGCCGAAATGTAATGCGATTGCATTTCAAGGCTCCTTGGTTACGTATAGCGGTAAGCCCAGTAAATCAAAGCGAACTGAATAAACGGGCGCGAATAAATAAACCAACGGTAAACGTAAGCGAACTCGCCATTGCGATCTTGCAACATGTAGATGTGCACGGGCAGCACGGCGATGAGAAACACGATAACTCCCCATGCCGCCAGGGATCGGGTGGCGGGCCAGAACAACAGCGCACCCAAGACGATTTCAACCACCCCACTCGAGTAAATGATGGCATCGTGAAACGGAAAAAATGGTGGGATAAGCGGACGGTAAAAGCCCGGCTTTATAAAATGATACAAACCTCCCACAATATAAAGCATGGCCATCGCATACACGAACATAGCGCCTACACTTTCTCCAATAGAGCGTTGAGTGCCCATTCAATCGCTTCACCCATATCTTCGCCGCTAAAGCCATAGTCGGCTTTGATGTCGTACCAGATTTTCGCATTGATCAAGGACGTGACCAGCGCCAGACGGCGGAGCCGCATGGGCGTTAGTTCGAGGCCCCTCTCGGCAGCGATTTTGGCGATCATCGCTTGATTCAATTTTTTGCGGAAGAGTGCGCGTGCCTCTTTTCCGAATGGCGACAGTACGTAGGCCATCGTCAAAGCTTCGTATCGGTCAAAAAGAAGAAAAGCGTTTTTGCCAAATCCAACAAAGTTGAGCGTCTGCAACTGCTCGCCACTGGCGGCGAGATAGCTGAGCAAATAGTCATCCATCGCTTTGTGCAAAGTCTCTTTGTCCTTAAAGAAGCGAAAGATCGTGCGCTGTGAGATGCCCGTCTTTTGCGCCACTTCTTCCATCGCCACGTCACCGCCGCGGCGCTCGACTAAAAGTGCGACCAAAGCCTCAATGATATTCGTCTCCGTCTTTTCGGATTTAGCGGCGCGCGAAGAATTGTCATACTTCCGTACCTTTGCCGGCTTTTTGGCTGCCTTATTTTGAGACTTCTTGTGCGCCATGGCCACCCTTCGGGTTCTTACATATAGACAATGGACCACACCCGGCGGCCCATTTCATCTCATGCTCTTATTTTCTTATATCTTTTCGCCAAAGGCAATGATTTAATGTCATAACGACTGACATTAAATTGTTGGGGAGGCATCGTGAAAATAGCAGTGGTGGGGGCCGGAATCAGCGGGATTGGATCGGCCTGGTTGCTGTCCAAGGGGCACGAGGTTCATTTATTTGAGTCTGAAAGCAGGCTCGGCGGCCATGCCAACACGGTCACCATTACTGAGGACACGGGCCAAGAGGTTCCCATCGACACAGGATTTTTAGTTTACAACGAACTGACCTATCCCCATCTGGTGGGCTTTTTTAAGGCCCTGCAGGTGGAAACCGTCGCCTCCGATATGTCGCTTTCGGTGCAGGCGTTGAGCAAAGACTTCGAATGGTCGGGGACGAATTTGAACACGATCTTTGGGCAAAGAAAAAATCTGCTGCGGCCGCGATTTTACAAAATGTTGAGCGAGATTTTGCGTTTTGGCCGTGAAGCCGAGGAGAATCTTAACCTTTCGCGGCGCCATGCTTGGAGCCTGGCGGAGATGCTGGCGAACAAAAAGTACTCGAGTGAGTTCTGCCTGGACTATCTGCTGCCGATTGGCGCCGCCATTTGGTCGACTCCGGAGCCGAAGATGCTAAATTTTCCAGCGGCGACGTTCTTAGGCTTTTTCATCAATCACAAACTTTTGCAGATCAACAATCGCCCCGTATGGCGCACGGTCAAGAACGGCAGCATCCAATACGTGCAGAAGGCGGCGAATGGAATTGCGCACATTCATTCTGGCTCGCCCGTCGTGGCTGTGGAACGGCGTGAGGGAAAAGTGCTGGTCACCACGGGTCATGGCAGCCAAGAGTTTGACCGAGTCGTCATGGCGACTCACGCGCCGGTCACCGCGCGAATTTTGAAAATGTCATCGGATCTCGAGAAACAG
>JAYWAE010000194.1:0-5288 GCA_043782715.1 Pseudobdellovibrionaceae bacterium
GCTACAACCGTGCAAATTCCCATCTGCCACAGCACGGACTCACTCCAAAACTGTTGCGGATTGCGCCGCAAAGCCCGCCGCAGGACCGGCATTCCCGACACGGCCACTAATGGAACGGCAAGTAGCGGCGCGAAAAAAAACAAAACCCAAGCGGCGGGGAGGGCAAACAGTAGCCATGGAACATCGTATTTGCGCCAAAGATAAAACCACAGCGGATAAATCGCGGCCACAGTCCACGGTGCCGCGGTGATTAGAATCATAGGCAGCTGGCCCAATGCAAACAAATGGATGTGAAACTCCGGCCACAGAGCGGCTCCACTGCATCGGCGCAAGAGCACTCCGGCTACGAAGGCGCAAAGTGCCGCGCTAACATTAGCCAAGAGCCCACGATAAAATAGTGGATGATGCCGCCAAAAACTAAACACCGCGGCCCAAAAAAACAGCAGGCTTGAAATAAATATGGCATTGGTGAGCACAGCAAGTCCCGCAAAAATGCCACCAATAACGAGCTGGGTGTCACTTGATCGCTCGAGACCGCGCAAGGTGAAAAGCGCACCGGTTCCGAGGCAAAGAAACCCAATGGCGTTCAAAGGTGAGCCACTGGTTTCGAATAGCATCAGCGCCGGGATCGAGCTGATCAAGGCCGCGGTCAAGGTGTCGGCTTTTTGCCGGTAAAGAGAGTAAAAAACCAGCGTTATCGAAGATGCGAGCAAAACCGCAAGCAAGTCACCGATTGCCAATCAGCGGCTCTTTTGATGCCACGCCCAAGCATGACCAATAATGGCGTCGAGATTGCCGGCAAAGCGCGGTTCCCAGCCAATCTTGAGCGCCGCTCTCCGTGCGTCGGCGACTAAACGGGCTGGATCGCCGGGGCGGCGTGGTGAAATTTTGCGGCGAATGGAGCGGCCGGTGACTCGCTCGATGGCGGCGGCGATTTCCAACACGGAACAGCCGTTGCCGTAGCCGATATTTAGATTTTCGTGCTGTGGTTGCGCGAGCAAAACTTTCAGCGCTTGCACGTGAGCGCCTGCGACGTCGCTGACATGCACGTAATCGCGCACGCAGGTGCCATCGGCGGTCGGGTAATCACTGCCGAAAATTTCAAATTCTAGCCCCGGGTTGCCAGCCGCCATGAGCAAGCGCGGTATCAGATGGGTTTCGGGCTCATGCGATTCGCCGGTTTCATTTTCAGGATCGGCGCCCGCCACATTGAAGTAACGCAAGTTGATGCTTGGCCACTCAAAACGCTGCCACAGGTAACCGAGAATCTCCTCGACCATGCGTTTGCCCGAGCCGTAGGGTGTGGTCGGTAGAATCGGCGCCGATTCATCGAGCGTGCCTCCGGATGAATCGCCATAGACCGCGGCGCTACTGGAAAAAATAATCGGCGGCAGCTTCTGCTGCGTCTTGAGCGCACGTAACAGGGCAATTGTTCCGCCGACATTGAGTGCGAAGTAGGCCAAGGGATCGCGAACCGATTCCGTGATGTCGATGCGGGCGGCGAGATGAATAACAGCGGCGAACCTTTGGCCGCTCAAAATATTTTCCAGTTGGGCGGCGTCGCGCAAGTCGGCCTCATGAAGCGGCCCCCATTTCACCAGCTCTCGGTGGCCGGTTGAGAGGTCGTCCAAGCATACGGGCTCAAAACCATGAACGGCCAGTGCTTTGCAAACATGACTGCCAACATAGCCAGCGCCGCCGGTTACCAAAATACGTTGCTTTTGTGAGTCCCCCATTCTCACAATCAATCACACACACAAGGCTTTTGTCGAGCCCTGGCAGGACTAAACAGACAAAACCTGGAAGCCAACGCGCGCGCCAATGATTTTGAGCGGTTGCGGCGGCGTTGGCTCGGAATTTCTGCTGCCGCCGCGCGCGCGCTGCCGTTAGAATTGAGGGCGCATGATCGATCTTCTGTCCTTGGTGAACTTCAACAATCAAGAACGCGTGCGCTACTTGCCGCTTTCGTGGGGTAGTTTCTACCGGCGCTATAAGGTCAGCCGCCACATCGTGCTCGACGGTTCGAATGTCATGGGCAAACAAGCCGAAATCTACCAAAAATATGGAATCGAAGCCCACCATTTGCCGGGCCTGAGTTACGGCGAGCGGCTGAAGGCGGGGATGAATCTTGTGCGCAGCGATTATTTTTTGTTTTATCCCGACGACTTCAAATGGATCTTCGACTATCCGCTCGACACGGCGGTAGAAGAGGCGCGTCGCTATGGCGTGCACGCACTCAAACTCGTACCGCGTGGAAAAAGTTGGTACGCAACAAAAAATCCAATGCCGGTTTCTTGGTATCAGGGACGGCGCGTGGAGTCAGGCGAGCTCTTGCAACCGATGGGCGACCTCTGTGTCTCGACCCGGCGCTGGGTGCGCAATTTTCATGAGCAGTTTTCACTCGGCTGCAATGTTATGAATAGCGAGTTCGCGCGCTGGGTGGTGCGCAAGATTCCAAAAAGTGTCAAGGGACCGAGCCAAGCGGAAAAATGGGCTTACGTCCTGCTTCTCTTACGCTCCCGGTATTTAGTCGGGTACTACAAAATGTGGACGCCAGCCTTTCACTTCGTCGATCTGGCGATTGAAGGCAATACGCCGGTTACACGTATCTTGGCCGCCACCAACCTCATTGCCGAAAACGAAACGCTCTTCAATAACCTCTGCAACGGCCGCGGCGAAGTCTAGGCCAGACAGCACTCCATCTCAATATATGGGAGGTCCCCAAACTGGACCTCAGTCATTCTCAATTTGCGCCGATAGGATTTGTAGAACGGAGAGTGTGACTATGTACCTCCAAGGGAATCTGCAAGCCGTTTTCGATGCGCTCTACCACATGGGAGTGATTGATCCCGTCCTCGAAATGGACTGGAACAAAGCTCTCGATCAAATGCCCGACCACGCGGATGATTTCATCCAGGTGCTCAGCATTGCCAACACCTGCCAAGAGGATCAGCAAGAGCTCATTGGTAATTTAAAGAGGTTCGATCAACAAACTTTGAGTTATTTAGCCATGGAGGTAGCCCGTGAGTATGCCGACTACCACTCGCGTGAAACACTTCATTAGCCTCGCCGCCATCTCCGCAGTGTTGTCCTATTCCACAGTCCACGCCGACTGGAATGTCGACTTTTCCCGTCGCGGCCAGCAAACGCGTCAGCAGGATCTACGTGAGCCGGCCAGCGCCGACGTGCCCCAGATGGTCGAGCCGCAAAAGTCCGGATTCTTTGAATCACTTTTTGAAAGTGGCCAGATTGCGCAAGAGATCGTCGTGCTCAATACCGAAAAAGGTTTCGTACCGTCCACGATTCGCGTGAAGAAGGGACTCTCGTACCAAATTCACGTCGTTAACGTGAATGAAAAAGAAAAAAACGTCAGCTTCGTTCTCGACTCGTTCAGCGAACATCACGCCACCTTCTACGGCAAAATCAAATCATTCGTGATTCGCCCGCAAAAAGAAGGCGTCTACAAGTTCGTCAGTCCCGAAACTTCGGCGCAGGGCAAGCTCGTCGTGTTCCCGGGCCAATCCGGACCTGAGAACCGCGCGCCCGCATCCGAAGAGTAGACGGGGAGAAACCCGTGAGCGCCAAAAAAACCGACGTCCCAACACCACCCGCCGACAAAGTCACCGTCTTCGAAAATTCAATCAAGGGTTTTCTGGGTCCGGTGTGGGCGCTCTTGCAAGACGAGAAGGTCACCGAAGTCATGATCAACAGCCACAGCGAAATCTGGGTGGAGATCAAAGGCAAAATTCAAAAGACCGACGCCAAATTCAAAGACGAGGACGCGCTCCGTTCAGCCGCCAACAACATCGCTCAATCGGTCGGCCGCCGCATTAATGAAGAAGAACCACGTCTCGACGCGCGCTTGCCCAACGGCTTTCGCGTGCACGCCGTGATTCCGCCGTGCTCACGCAAAGGCACGACCATCGCCATTCGTAAATTCGCCACCGTGCAGTTCACCTTCAAAGACTACGTCAACATCGGCGCCATGACCGCTGACGCCGCCAATTTTCTCGACGTGTGCATGAAACTCGGCAAAAATATTTTAGTCAGCGGCGGTACCGGCTCCGGTAAAACGACGCTGCTCTCCGTACTTTCAAACCGCATCCCCAAGGGCAAACGCGTCTTGGTGATTGAAGATTCGAGTGAACTGAAAGTCGAATACGAACATGTGGTCTTCTTCGAAACCCAATCCGGCGACGAGACCGGCAAGGGCGCGGTCAGCATCCGTGACCTGCTCAAGAGTGCCCTCCGCCTGCGCCCCGACAGCATCATCGTCGGTGAGGTGCGCGGGTCGGAAGCGCTCGAACTCATTCAAGCCATGAACACCGGCCACAAAGGTTGCATGGGCACCATCCACGCTAACTCGGCCGAAGATGCGCTGGTACGCCTCGAAGCACTCGCTCAAGGCGGCGACAATCAACTCAGTGAAAAAGCGTTGCGCCATCAAATCGCCTCAGCCATCGACGTCGTGATTCAAATCTCACGCTATGCCGACGGCTCCCGCCGCCTCGGCGCGATCAGCGAAGTCCTCGGCTTTGACAAAGAGAACAACTACAACGTCGTGCCGATCTATGAAATCCCGCGCTTGATCAAACAGCCCGACGGCCGTTTGAAGGGCGACATCGAGCCCACTGGCACAGTCCCCACATTCATGGTGGAGATCGAAGACAACCAAATTCCATTCCCACGTGCCAAATTCAACAAGCCGTCCAATGCGGCGTAACTGGCGAGCGAACCGCATGCAAACCATTCTGTTGTTACTCGCGGCTTGCTTGATCGTTCCGGTTCGTGCCGGCGGCCACGTTGCGACCTTGGCCGCGGCTGTCGAGTCGTCGTGCGCACCCTGGGATGGCGCGGCTCTTAACATCAACGTCGAAACTATCGGTTTGCACGTCAATTTGTACGGATCCGACATTCAAGCCTTCGAAACCGGTAAAGTGGTCCATGTGGGTGAGAAGCCCGATAACATGCACAGCCGCGCGACCATCAAGGACTCGTCCGTGTCGATGGGGTTTAGGCAAACGAGTGTCGAGCTCCAACTCGATCCCAAAACCAATCGCGGGCACGTCGTGATCAAGGGCTCCGCCCATCCGGTAAAGTTCGAACGCAGTTCCTCACACGCTGTGTGCGGTTGAAACTGGCGTACAAGCCTGTTGATTTTCACTCATTTGAGAATCGCATAGGGCTTAAGAACTTAAGCCCTGAGTCGAAACTTCTATAAATAGCTATTGTGATAGTAGGCGTAGATCGCCAGATGGTCTCTGAGCCGTTCTTTTTTCTTAGTCGTG
>JAYWAE010000195.1:0-5283 GCA_043782715.1 Pseudobdellovibrionaceae bacterium
GGGATTAAAATCGACAGGTGATGCCTCCGATGTTTTTGTCATCGACGAGTCTATGGTGCAATCCAGTTCACTTCGCTCTTTGCGTATGGCCGCCGCCCAACATGGGGCCGACGCGATCATGGTGGTCAATGGTGTCAGCGACGTCGACTCCTACAACAATGGACTGGGATGGACTTACATTGCTCTAGTCACGGCGCTGTTCGTGCCTGCCTCAAAGACCGATGCGCTGTTCATGGCTCACGCGGCGATGTGGGACGTGCGCAACGAGTTTCTTTATATGTCCGCTGAAGCAGAAAGTATCAAGCATCAGACGCGACCTGCCGCCTTTACCAGCAGCCGCGAAGCGGTGAATGAGGCGAAGGCCGATAGTATGGATGGCTTAAGCAGTGAGATCTCGCGTAGGTTCGCCGGCCTAAACAAGACGAAAAAGATGTAATCTCACTTGGCGCGGGAGCTATTCACGCGCCAGCCTTCCTTATGATCCTTGAGCGTTGACGGAAAATAGTACCCGAGCGCGAAACCGGCGTAGCTCGAAGCCGCGCCGCTGACGTCGCTCTCGCGGCCAGTAATGTCGCGCACGGCGTTCTTCCACAAGGCTTGATCTTCGCTCAAACTGCGCAAATACAGTTTGCCGATGAGGTGCGAGTTGAAAAAGTAGGTGTAGCCGATCTCTTCCATGAAGGTCAGCCAGGTGCGCGAGAGACTTTCTTGAAAGGCGGGCGTACGCAACGACAGCCTGGTCCAAGTCCCCATCGGAATCAGATCCAAATAAAAATATCCCACGTAACTCAAGTGCCCGACTTCAATTCCGTAACCGCCACTGACATACCAGCGCTCAAAGCTGACATTGCGCAAAAGTGAATAATCGGGAAATTCGATTTTTCTCTGCGACACGATCATGGTCGGCACGAACTCATACTTCCAATGGCCGCGCACATTGGAGCGCGGGCGCTCCAAATGCCCGACACTGATCGCGCTTAGGTAGTCGAGCGCCCGATCCGAAAAACCATTTCCGCGCGTACTCTTGCCTCTGTAGGAGGCACCGTCCACGCTGAGCGCCGTGCTGAAGGCGGAAAAATTGAGAAAGACCGTGTTCGGCAAAAGGTGGAAGTAATTCAGGTAATATTTGTGCGCCGACATATTGTCTTTGAGCGAGGCATCTGCCGGCGTAACCTCCCAGCGCGACGAGGACTCGGTCTTGCCCGTGTACACATTTTTCAATTCACTTTTGACTTCGTAACCGTCCTCACTCGCCACCGCCGTCGAGGTGAGAACGCGGTCGGCTTTCAGCTCATAAAATAGGTTGTAGCGTTGGGTTTTCTTTTCGCTAAGGCCCTGGCCGGAGGAATAGTAATCAAAGAGCGGTGCGGTTTTGTCGTAATCGAGTACGTTGCCGCGATCGGAGCGCAGGCGATATTCGAGCACTTCACCAATCGCCTCACTGGCATCGCGGTCATAGCTCTCAGGCGGTGCAATCGCGATCACCGGAACCCGCTCCGTACCTTTGCCGGCAAATTTGAGGTCCGGCGGATCGTCCATCTTCCACGCCGTACCGGTCAGCCAGTCGACCAACCAGCCGATGGGGGCATAGGTCAAAATGATAAAATTTGAGGAGAAGCTATCGCCCCAGCGATAGTGCGATTTTAGATCCACGCGTTTGGACGACTGCCCCGGCATCTCAACGATGATTTGCGGATGGTGGCGCCGGCGGACCCGCACGTACGCCGGCGAAACCCCGAGCTTCACCCCGCGATGATCGTAAATCACCGCGCCCGGCGGGCTCGTGGTGACTAAAACCGTCTGCCGGTAATCGGAGCTGTCGATGGACGCGCAACCGGCCAAGGCCAGAAACACGCCCGCTAGCAGGACTAATTTAGAAGTAGTAGCCACCGACAACGGAGATCTTATTGTAGAAGGTGTGGGTGTCAGTTAAGCGCTGTTCAGTAACCGTTTGCAGCGCGTAGTCCACGCCCAGGCTCGCCCCGAGCGTAAAGTTTTTGTTGAACGGGTGATTGAACCCCACCACCGCTCCGAACATGTTGAAGTAACCGGTGTTCTGGCCGACGTGGTTGTAGAAACCCTGGGTGTACTCGGGTTCAACGTAAATTTGATTGCTCTCGTTCAGCAGCATCATGCGCAGAGCGATTTGGCCCATGTACACATTGGTGTCTTTGTCGAAGGTCAGCGGCATGAATCCGCGCACGCCCAAAGCGTAGCCATTGTCCCATTCTTTCATCAAGCCGACGCCGGCGTAGGAGGAGCCTTTTAAAATAGACGAGTAGGCGAGGCTGAAGTCGGTCAAATTTTGCGCGTTACGCACGGGCTGCGCCTGGCTCACCATCATGCCGGAGGAACCGGTGTCTGTAACGGCCGCAAAAGCAGGCAGAGCAAGAACACTGAACATGAACGCGATACAAGTTTTCATGAATAACTCCTGTTGATGAAATCCAATCATGGTCTCAGGAAATAAAAAAAGGAAGCCGCATTACGGCTTCCTTTCTAAATTCAAACCTCAAGCACTACGAATTAAAGATGATCGATCACAATGTCGCGAGCCATAACGGTCTTACGGCCGTCGGCCTTAGCGCTGTCGACGCCCTTTTGACAAAGGCGCTCCATCGCTTTGCTCAGAATATCGATGGTCTCGGCGGACGTGTTGCAGCCGCCTTTTTCTTTGATAAATTTCTTAACCTTGCTGGTCACAACCAGAACATCAGCCATGTCATCCTCCGATGGAATTCGGCTCAAGGTTAACCCCAGAACGAATCTAAAGGGAAGCCATTTGCAATCTGGACAAGGCACGTCTCAAAAGGGCACGGCCTCCTATATATGACAGACAATTGCCTGAATCAGTGACAATTAGGGCCCCCATAACAGGCTTAAATACCTGATTACTCTGTATTAAAATGAGATTTATCTGGCCCGTTTATTGCTCTGCAATACGGTATGCTCAAGGGCAATTCCGCGATCGCTTTTTTTCTAATGGCACTAGCTTTGAGCTCGTCGAAGCTCCAGGCAGCCATGATTATCGATCCGGGCGAGAACTTTCTCCCCTCCTTGAGCGAGCCCGAAAACGACGAAGTCACTCACGAGCTATTTCCCCTCGCCGAGACTTCCCTGATCGACACCGAGCCCATCCGCACCGAAGCGCCGACCATTCAATCGCAGCAAGAATGGAATGATTTGCGCGGGAAAATCCTCGCCGACTTCGGCAGCCGCATCAACTCGGATTTTCACGTTCAAGACGGTTTAAAAGAGCGCACTAAATTTTGGTTCGATATTTACACCCGTTACGGCGAAGCCCATCACATCATTCATCACGTCCTATATCCATGGATCGTCTACAAGGTGCTCGACACGAATGAAACTTTGCAAAACGGCAAAGGCCCGCAGTGGCTGCGCCGCGATCATGCGGAAAAGCTGGCGCAAGCGGAGTCGAATAAAATTAGGGCTGCGCTACGTAAGCTCTCCACCCGCAAAGACTATTCCAACCTTCCGCCGCTGGAGCGTGAACTCTTCGACCGGTTGATACAGGTCAAAGGCCCGCGCAAAAAGGTTTTTCAGCAAGCCGCCGCCAACGTGCGTAGCCAGCTTGGACAGAAAGATTTCTTTCAACGTGGATTGATCAACAGCAGCCGTTATTTGCCTTACATGGAAGATGAGTTCAAGCGCCTGGGTCTGCCAACGGAACTGACGCGCATGCCGTTCGTCGAAAGCAGCTTCAATGAAGAGGCGCGCTCCAAAGTCGGCGCCAGCGGAATTTGGCAAATCATGCCCCAGACCGGCAAGCAGTACATGATCGTCAGCGCGCAAATCGACGAGCGCAACAATCCGATCAAAGCCACCGGCACCGCCGGCCGTCTGTTGCACTCTTATCACCACGCTTTGGATTCGTGGCCGCTGACCATTACTTCCTACAATCACGGTATCGGCAATATTCAAAAGGCCATCAAACACGCCAAGTCGCGTGACCTGGCCGAAATCATTGCCCGTTATCATGATGGCGATTTCAAATTTGCCTCGAGCAACTTCTACACGTGCTTCTTGGCGGCTCTTTACGCTGAAAAATATCACGAGCTGATCTTCAAAGAGACGCCGCGCCAACCGCTACAAGAAATGGAAGTTCTCAAGCTCAGCGGCACGACCGGGATCAAGTTTTTGCAAAAGGTGACCGGCCTCGATGCCAAAGAACTCGAGCGCTACAATCTCGATTTGCGCTCGGCTATCAAGAGCCGCTCAGCTTTACCCCGCGGTTTCAAAATCCACCTGCCGCCGGGTGTGAAAGAGCGCCTCACGCGCGAGAGCGCGGCGCAGGAAAAGAAAACCAAAGCCCGCACCTGAATCACGGCGCTCCTGGATTTGCCGAATCGAAGTTCGCTTCGGCCCTTTCATTCCATTGCACCACTCCCCGCATGGCGTCTTCGTACGAAGACGTATAGTCGAAACTCAATACGATCAAGCCGCCGAGGCCGGTTGCCAGCAGGGGCCAGTCGCGCTTCCAAGTGAGCTCGGATCGCCGGTGGGCTGCGATGTAAGCCGGTATGAAGACCGCGGCCGCAGCTCCCACCGCTATGGACAAACGCCAAAGGCCGCTATGCGTTTCACCTACATAGAGTTGTCCCAAACCCGGGATCAAAGAGCGATTGCGCGCGCTGGCCTTCGACTTCCATGGAATCGCGACGGCCTTGCGCGCATAACCCGCAAGTTCCGATGCCGGACTTTCCTTAATCAAGATGTCCATTGTCTCTTCGGGCCGTTCGCGCGGAAGGCCATCGGCGGAGGCGCTGCGATAGGCCCAGCCTAAGCGATAGAGTGTCAATGGCCGAAGCCGGGAGTTTGGATAGCGCAAAAGGAGCGTTTCCCACAATTGAATGGCGCTATCCGGAGCTCGCACCCGCAGGTCGAGAAGATCGAGCGAACCTGCGAGCGACTGAAAGGCTGGAAAATCCGTAACCGACGCGGCCGCCGCAGCAACAAAGGCCATGGTACTCGGCCGTGGAGGCTCAAAGCGATAGCGATAAAAACTCTCGGCCTGCATGAAAAGCGTGCGCTCTTCGGCCGTAGCTTTGGCAGCTTCGAGAAGCCGGCTTGTGCGCTCCAACTTCCCCTGTGCCTGTTGAAAAACCGGATCGTCGGACTTGACCAAAACGGATGGCGACGAACAACCCAGCATAGATAGGCTCGCAATTATTACGGCGTAAAATACAGAATGCATGGCGCGATTCTAGCTAGCTGCCGCCCTCAATGTGAACAATGAAATTTCAGCAGACGGCGGAAAATCTA
>JAYWAE010000196.1:0-5269 GCA_043782715.1 Pseudobdellovibrionaceae bacterium
GAATTTATGGATCTTTTCGAAACTCAGATGATGTCGCGCCAAATGGATCTGCGCGCGCGCATTTTGAAAAATCAAAATGAATGTTTTTACACCATCGGCAGTTCTGGCCATGAGGGCAACGCGGTCTGGGGCAAAGCTTTTCGCCTGACCGATATGGCATTCGTCCACTACCGCAGTTGCGCCTTCATGATCCAGCGCGCGAAGCAAATCCCGGGTTCTACGCCGGTTTATGAAACCATGCTCTCGTTTGTGGCTTCGAGTGATGACCCGATCGCGGGCGGGCGGCACAAAGTCTTTGGTAGCTATCCTTTGATGGTGCCTCCGCAGACTTCGACTATTGCTTCGCACTTGCCCAAGGCCATGGGCGCGGCGCTTTCTATTGGACGGGCTAAAGACACCAAGCTTGAAACTAATGTCATGCCTCACGATGCGGTGGTGATTTGCTCGTTCGGCGATGCTTCGATCAATCACTCGACGGCCATTGGCGCGGTGAACTCGGCCCTTTGGGTTTCGCATCAGAATGTGTACATGCCCTTGATTTTTATTTGCGAGGACAATGGCATTGGAATTTCGGTCTCTACGCCCAGCGATTGGCTGGAGTCGCAGTATCGCGACCGGCCGGGACTGCAGTACATCGCGGCCGACGGCCTGAATCTTTGTGACACGTACTTGAAAGCACGGGAGGCTGAGCGCTATGCGCGCAGCCGGCGTAAACCCGTTTTTTTGCATACCAAAACCGTCCGCCTACTTGGCCATGCGGGTTCGGACGTGGAGACCTCGTATCATCCGTTGGCGCGAATTGAAGCGGCGGAGTTCAACGATCCTCTGCTGCACTCCGCACGCATCGCGATGGAGCATGGCCTCGCCACCGGTGAGCAAATCGTCGACATGTACAAGACTTTAGAGGGCCGCATTGCCGCGATCGGTGAATATTCGAAGACCCGGCCAAAATATTTGAAGCGCGAGGAAGTGCGCGAGAGCCTGCTCGCCTGTGCCCATCCCAAAGCACCGGCACCGCCGGCGGATGAAGTGCGCATAAATGAACTGATGGGCGGAGACCTGGGTAAGCCCTTGCATCTCGGCAAGCTCATCAATTTGGGCTTGCAAGAGATCATGCAACGCTACCAGGGCGCCGTCGTCTTCGGTGAGGATGTCGCGCAAAAAGGCGGAGTGTACAACGTCACCGAAGGCCTGTTTAAAAAATTTGGCGCCCGCCGTGTGTTCAACTCGCCGCTCGATGAGCAGACGATTTTGGGTACCGCGATCGGCTTCGCGCACAATGGTTTTTTGCCGATTCCAGAAATTCAATTTCTCGCGTACGTGCACAATGCCGAAGATCAAATCCGTGGTGAGGCGGCGACGTTGGCGTTCTTCTCGCAAGGACAATTCACCAACGGCATGATCATTCGTATCGCCGGACTCCCCTATCAAAAGGGTTTTGGCGGGCACTTCCACAATGACAATTCACTGGCTATTTTTCGCGACATTCCGGGCGTGATCGTGGCCGTACCCTCAAACGGCGAAGATGCGGTAAAAATGCTGCGCACCTGCGCTGAGCTGGCGTGGGAACAAGGACGCGTGGTGGTCTTCGTCGAGCCGATCGCCCTCTACATGACCCGCGACCTGCACGAGACCAACGACAAAGGTTGGACCGGTGTGTTTCCCAAGAGCGGCGAAAAAATCGCGCTCGGCGAATTTGGCGTTTGGGGCGAAAGTAAAGAGCTGACCATCGTCACGTTCGGCAACGGCAACTATTTTTCGCGTCAGGCGGCCAAAGAATTGAGTGACAAGCACAAGCTCAAAACTAAAATCATCGACCTGCGTTGGATCGCGCCAATTGACAAAGACAAGCTGCTGGCGGAGATCGGCGACTGCCCGAACGTGCTGATCGTCGACGAGTGCCGCCGCACGGGCAGCCTCAGCGAGTGGATCTGCGCGGCGCTGATAGATGGTCAGGAGAAAGTCCCGCGCGTGAAAATCGTCGCGGCCGACGATTGTTTTATTCCTCTCGGCAAAGCGGCGGCAGCTGGGCTGCCTAGCAAAGACGAAATCGTCATGACGGCATTGAAGATGCTCAACCGGGTGTAAAATGAAAAAACGCGCTGTCGTCATATGCCCTGGGCGGGGCAGCTACACGAAAGAAACTCTCGGATACCTGCGCCAGCATGGCGGGCACGTGCGCGATTTTTTGAAAGATCTCGATCAGCGCCGGGCTGCCATAGGCGAACCGACGATCTCAGAGTTGGACAACGACACGACTTTCAAACCCCAGCTGCACACCAAAGGTGAACACGCGTCTCCATTGATCTATGCCTGCTCCTACGCGGATTTCATGGGCATCGATCGCGAGAAGTACGACATCGTCGCCGTCACCGGCAATTCGATGGGCTGGTACCTCACGCTCGCTTACGGCGGCAGCCTCGACTGGGCCGGTGGCTTCGCCGTCGTGAACGGCATGGGTTCGATGATGAAAGAAGAAATCATCGGCGGCCAAGTGATCTATCCGGTCTGCGATGAAGAGTGGCGTCCGTCACCCGCGCGCTGGAAGGCTGTGCATGCCGCGATCGAGAAGGCGCGCCAGCGCGAAGGCGCGGAAGTTCATCTGTCGATTCACCTGGGTGGTTACGTCGTACTCGGTGCCAACAAGGCGGGTGTCGCGGCACTGCTTAAAGAATTGCCTGCGGTGGAGAACTATCCTTTTCAATTGATCAATCACGCGGCCTTTCATACGCCGCTCTTGCGCGAGACTTCGGAGCGCGCCTTGCATCAAATCCCGATGTCGCTTTTCCAAGCGCCCAAGATTCCGCTGATCGATGGCCGCGGTTGCGTTTGGCAACCTTACTCGACAGATGTCGCCGAGCTCTATCACTACACGCTCGGCGTGCAGGTTGTTGAACCCTACGACTTTACCCGCGCGATCACGGTCGCGCTCAAGGAGTTCGCGCCGGATGCTCTGATTTTACTCGGCCCAGGCAGTAGCCTCGGCGGTTCGATCGGGCAGATTTTAATTGAAAACGATTGGCGTGGGATTAAAACCAAGGCTCAGTTCAGCGAAATGCAGGTGCAAAACCCGCTGTTACTGGCGATGGGACGCGCGGAACAGCGGGCTCTGGTTACTTGAGCACGGGTCCGGCCTCATGGGCTAAAAGACTTCGGGCGCCGTCTTAAATAAAATCCGCAGACCGACCAACATCAGTGCAACGGCAAGAAATCTGAGAATGGTTTTACTCGCGACGTAGGGTGAGAGCCGCGCTCCCAGCTGAGCGCCCACGATCGCACCCCCGCCAAGCTGCCAGAGAATGGGATCACGCAAAGAGATGTCGCCCTTCCAAAAATGGACGGCGGTGGTGAACCACGCTGTAACCGCGAGAATAAAATGCGAGGTGCCGGTAGCAAGATGCACGGGGAAGCCGAGCACCTGCGAAAGCAGCGGCACGTGCACCACTCCGCCGCCGATGCCGAAGAAGCTCGCGATAAACCCGACGAATAAACTGATCAAACAGCCGGTTACGTATTGCCGTTTGCTAAGAGGCGAGTTGGCGTGCAGACCGCCGCTGGGCTCGGGCTTCCATTTGCGCAACAGCAGCAGAGACGCGTAGGCAATCATCGCGATACTGAAGACAAACTCGAAGAGCACGCGATTGACATGATCGCCGATCCAAATACCCAGGACACTTCCCGGAAGACTCGCGAGAATAAAGGCGCACGCCGCACGCAAATGCACTTTACCCTTGCGCAAGTAGGCGATCGAGCCCGAGGTGGCATTGCAACTCACCACCCACATACTGACTGACGAGATCCACAAATTGTCGGCACTTGGAAATAGCATGAGTAGGATTGGAATCAGAATAAATCCGCCGCCCACGCCAATCAGCGTACCGGCGGTGCCGACCATAATTCCGAGCAGAACCATGAGCATTACGGAGCCTTAACTAGTGCCTCGCTGAGCACGCGGCCTTCACTGAGCGCCGGGGGCACTAGCCCTAGCATGAAGGAGAGCGTAGGGGCTATGTCAACCACTTCAGCCTTCTCGGCGTACAATCCGTGACGAATACCCGGCCCAACAATCAAAATTGGTACGGACCGGTCGTAGGAGTATCCCGTCATATGGTTGGCGTGGTGATGACCAGCGTTGATGAAGAATGGCTTCTGCACACCGACGACGTGGCCGCTACGGCCGGTGTAAAAAGTTTTGAGTGCGCGCCGTTCGAAGACACCGGGTGGGAGCTTGCGCGTGACTGCTTCCTCGCGCGTGATGACGTAGGCGAAAGCGGGTTCAGTGGTAAGCACCGCTTTGATTTCATTTTGCATCTTCACTAAGTCCAATTTGGCGGCGCGGACATTTTCCTCGTCGATGTAGAAATTGAAGTCGTCATCATAGGGAACCCATTCGCCTTTGGCAGCCTTACCGTAAATGCGAATGAGAGCCTCGTTTACTTTCGCATGCAGAGTTACATCTTCAATGCGGCCGCCGCCCAGCTCGGGAAAGTCTTCCGGCACCGGGGCCACGCCGTGGTCACCGGTGAGCACCCAGATGGTGTTTTTCAAGCCGACCTGTTTGTCGACCGCCGCGCGCATGCGGGCAATGGCTTTGTCCTCAGCTAGAGTGACGTCTTTGATTTCGTTCGAGTTGGGTCCAAATTTGTGGCCGGTGATGTCGTGGCCGGAAAAACTCACGGCTAAAATATCCGGCCCTGGGCCGAGCCCGAGCTTCTCACCCTGAAGGGCTGCGATAAATGCCTGGGCCGTGACGTCGGCCGCGCACGGCTTGATCAAATCACAAGCCGCCGCCGCTACATTCAAACTCCCAACCCATGCTGGCAGCTTGCCATCTTTGCGATAATACGTGCTGCTCACCCAGCGCCGGGGCTTGCCGTCGATCCACAGCGCCAAATCGGCACGATGCCCGCCGAGCAGAATCGCGGCGCGGTCCTTGATCGCGAGAGTCACGACCTTGCTGGGAAGACCGGCATTTTTCAACTCGTCGCCCACCGTGCTGCCCAGCAAATTATGCGGTGAAGAACTGGGCTCACTGCTGTCGAGTCCCACGGACTTGACCGAGGCATCCGCGACACAATTCAGGGGATGATGCGTGGCTTGGTCGTACCAGTCATTGATTGGGATTCCCGTTTGATAGGGATAAGCGCCGGTGAGTATCGTGGCGTGGCCAGGACCGGTCATCGACTGCAAAACATCATATTCTCCGAGCGGATAATAGGCCCCGCCCTTGGTCAATGCCTGAAAGCCGCCGGCGGTGAATTGCGAATTG
>JAYWAE010000197.1:0-5255 GCA_043782715.1 Pseudobdellovibrionaceae bacterium
GCGATATTTCTACACTCGACTACGAGCTCACTCTTTTCCGAAGCAACGAGCAAAAGTGGAAGCGGCTGCAGCTCTTTTACTTCGACAATACTATGAGCGATATATCCGTTTGCTGTCGTGAGTTTCACATTTGGATATTGGGTTGAGTACGCGGTAACCGACATGTCCTGAATAATCGCATCAATGCGAATGAATCCGGGAGTTCCGCCCGCATTGCTAAACAATCGAAAACGATAATTTCCACCGTCTTTAGGACTAACAAAATCGCGACCTTCGCCATTTGGTGTGGACTTGATCACGGACCATTTTATCAGTCCACTAGGAGTAATTTCCCGATATTGGACTTGGCAATTGTCTGCAAGCGCAGCGAAAGCTCCTGACGATAGGGTCAAGCTACTGAAAACTATGAGAAAACGTAACATGGGAAACTCCTTTGTTTGATCCGCGACCATCATGATCGCTTGCTTAAGGTTATAAACGCACGGCGTCCAAGGCGCGAGTTTATTTTGCTTAAATAGTAAAGTACAATTTTAGTAACACTAAAATGATAAACGTCTATTCGTTCAAAGACTATGCAACCTATCTAAACGCGATTCTGCACGAGCGCGATCAATCAACACGTGGTTCACGAAAGGCGTTGGCCGAAGCCATGGGATGTCAGAGCGCGTACGTGTCGCACATACTCAGTGGCCGGAACCACTTAAGCCTCGAGCAGGCAGATGCAGCGAGCCGCTTCTTAAATCACGGCGAGGAGGAGCGGCACTATTTTCTGTTGCAGGTTCAACATGACCGGGCCGGAACAACGGCACTGAGAAAATATTTTCGCCTGCAACTGGAAACTCTGCTTGGCCAAAGGGAGCTAGTGCAAACGCGGTTGCGCAGCGAAACGCAACTCGCACCCGACCAACAGGCCCGCTACTATAGTCATTGGATTTACCCGGCGATCCACATGTTGCTGATGCTGAAGGATCACCAAACCGCCGAAGCGGTCGCCCGGCGCTTGAAACTGGATATAGATGAAGTACAGGACGCCTTTCGCTTTCTCGAGCAAAGTGGCCTAGTTCGCTTCGAAGGCAAGAAAACTGCCGTTAATCTTGCGCTCTTGCATTTGCCGGCAACCTCGCCGCTGATCCGTCCACATCACACCACGTGGCGACTGCATGCAGCCGAGCGCATTGGCGCTGGCCGGAGTGATCATCTCCATTATTCTGGCGCACTCGCACTCTCACGTAGTGACGGTCAAAAGATTCGCTCGATCTTTCTCGAGGCACTCGAGCGGACAAAGGCCGTCGCTCAGGACTCGCGCGAAGAGGACGTTTTTGCGCTGGCCATGGACTTCTATCCGATATGAATTGTAAACAGGCGTACCAGCCTGTTGATCACCAATGACGAAGTGAAGTATTTCCGGGCAGTTAAGTTTCAAAATCTCTTCGCCACCAGAATGTCTTCGATTTGATATCCGGTTTTGAAATTCAATTCTCGATTTGGGCGAAACTCTCACGAGCTAGCGCTTCCGAATTTCGGATTTTGCATCGGATCAACACGCTCGTACGCCAGTTTATTAAGGACAGAGTCCGGCGACGGTACCAACTGTCAGAGGTCCCTGTTGCAGGACCTCAAAGTCTGTGTTGTGAATATTCCGCAAGGACGTTATTTCAGTATTGTCCCACCGGGCGTCTGAAGCTCCCGTCATATACCAGTCAAGACTGGCCCCATCGGTCATAAACATTCCATAAGTTTTTAGCGCTTGGAGAATAACCTGCATTCGTGGTGCATAGGTTGAAATGTCGACACTGCTCTTCAGCCGAACATGAAGACCCAAAGGAGTATAAGTCGTGGATGTCGGCGTCGCGCCGATACTTGCACACGAGACTGCCGGCGCGAGATAGGCCAAGCGAACAGTCGAAACCGCAAAGCGTAGGGCATGATTGATATGCCCAGATGCGACCTCGTCATAACGGATCAGTCCTGGAAAAATCGGCATTCCCGCAGCATCGGTTGAGTGCGATCCGCTCGGCCGAGCGGCATTTGAATTGAGATCGAATGCCGCTCCTGCAGCAGCTTGCCAACTGGTACCACCATTTTGAGAAACGGCGTTGTAGAGTTCGTAGAGCATGCAGTTGTCACGATCGATGACGATCACATGACCATCGGGGCCTGAAGCTTCAACCGGCGCATTGGGAGGAATGGGATAAGGCCCGGGATTCCAGTGAACATTGTTGGTGTATTGAATCGAAACTGGACCCTGACCGCCCGCAACGACAATATACGGGAGACCGGTCAACGCAGGGCCGAATGTTCCGCCCTGCATACGAAGGTCCGTGTTGTTGGCTCCAATATTGGCAATGATCGTGGCCGAGTTGGGATCAAGAGCCGCATGAGAGATGTCTTGATTCCAATAGCTACTGGCACTGAAGACCCGCTCTCCACCAAGACTTGTGTTTGCGCCCAACTGAGCCGTGGCGGCCAGGTTGCATACTCCGGCCGCATTGCCATTCGTTTTTCCACAGGCGGGTAAGAAAATTGTCGTGCCCAAAACCAGCACCACGGCTAGCATCGATAAATATCTCAAGGGGAGGGACGGCATCTTTCATCTCCGTTTGATCAAAAGGTTAGCATCACCCTTCGAATTTAAACAAACTGAAAAAAGGATCGCATACGCGTCGGTCCGCGGCGGCGGTTTCCTTCTGATGGCTTTGGTGCTCTGTATGTCTCAGCGGACGTTCGCTGTTGCTCAGCGAACCCGTGCTGCTGCTAAACAAACAATTGGAGCAGACTCAAGTTGGATCACCGAGGCCAAGGCCTCAGGTGGATATGCCCGTCCCCAGGTTTTGAGTGATTCGCCGGCCCCAACCTTAATTGATAATTCGATTGGGTTTGAACTTGGTTATTTAGTTTACGGACCGGTGGGTATCGGCGCCAGCAGCGAATATCACTGGTTGCTTCAATACTCGAGTGTCGACTCCAGTGTCGGCAACATGAAGGGCCAGCGCCAAGAATGGCTGAATCCCGCTCTGATTTTTTCTTGGAATGATTATTTGGTTCAGGCGGGTTTTATTTTGATGGGTGATTATGCTCTCGCAAACAGCACGAAAAACGGTGCAAAAATCACTTACACGAAACCCCGCGGCTGGCGATTGGAAGGGGCTTACGCTTTTTTCAAGCCGATGTATTTTGGTTTAAAATTCGAGTCTGTCGCATATGCGACGAAGAAAAGTTCCGATGGCAGTGAAATCGATCTTGCGAGTAATAAACTGCAAATATTTGAATCTGGAATTTTTATGGCTTATCTCTTCTGAAGCTATTCGTCTCGGCTTGCATTGGGCGCTAGCGTCTCCGGCTCAGAAGCAACCCCGTCCGGGATCGGCTATAGCGCATTGCATCAATTGGACGGGCATGCCCCTCTGCCTTGACTTCAAATGCAGCGCTTTCTATGCATCGCATTGAAACCTTCACCCGATTTTAATAAGGAGTCATTATGACATTCAGAACAGTGGCGCTCGTTTGTGCCGCATTTGCCCTGTCCTCGCAAGTTCATGCTGCTACGAAAACGACCGGCGATATCCGTCAGATCGATACCGCAAACGGCATGGCCGCCGTGCAAACTCACGGCATGGTTACAGTCGGCGACAGCCTGATTGCGACTTCGAAAAACGCCACCCAGTGCAGCCTTCCGGTGCGCGAAATGCGCGGCACTTTGGCAATGGTCGACATCTCGTCGTGCTCCTTCTCGAACCAACTCAAAGTCGGCCAGGCCGTTGAGCCGAGCTTGATGAACACGCACTCGTCGAACGCGACCGCGTCTACTGGTCCGTCGAGCATGGGCAATTCCTCGATGACAATGTCGAATTTGAGCCGCGTGGCTAGCGCCAACGAAGTCATCGGCGTGACGGTTTTCGGATTCTATGACAACGGCGACAAATTCAAAGGCGATGTGAGCGGCGGCGGACAGACGACGTCGAACACAGCGAATTCTGAAACGGGATTAGGCGTTGGCGCTGAGTACGCTCAGTACACCTACCGCTTCATCGGCTTTTACGGCAACGGCGCTTACGAATTCGGCCGCGACTGGAAATCGGTTGAATCTCAAGGCACGAAAAACAATTTCTCGCCTAAGCCCACGCTCACCATGTTCTTACTCGGCGGCGGCGCGAACTTTCTGCTCAACGACAACGTCTATTTCAAAGTCGGCGCCAACTACAACTTGCCCAGCCTGGCCAGCGGCGGTGCGGTTAACGATATCAAAGGTAAGCTCGGATACGAAGGCGGCGTGGGTCTACGCTTCGCTCGCAACTTCAACGCCGAATTGATTTATCGCAAATTGAACATGAGCGCTTCGGGTTCGCAAACCGATCCCAACACCGGCGCCAGCGTTCCGTTCTCGATCGACAATTTGTCGTCGACGGGTTTCGTCCTGCGCGGCGGCTACCTGTTCTAGTTCTTTAGAATTTATAAGTGCTGGACACCAACAAGCCTAAACTCGAGAGCTTGTTGGTGATCCCTTCTGAACTTCCGGATCCAAACATATACGTGCCACCGATGCCTGAGTCGAAGTGCTCGGTGGTCTTGATGTAACCCACGGTCAAACCCATGAAGCTCTTCACTTCGCCACCTTGGTCGCGCAAATTGTTTTGCCGGTAAAAGGCGCCAGCGGCCCACGTGTTCACGGCCGGTCCGTACTCCACGCCGCCCGATAGTTTCAATGAGCCAGAATCTTTTTGTTCGTCGGCGGTCGCCGACGGCTTCCACTTCATGTCCAAGGAATATCCCAAATCGCCGAACACCCGCAAATCGCGTGGGAGAATTTTGCTCATGCCGAATGAAACCTCCATCGGCGTTAACGTTTTGGAATTTTCCTTCACAGTGCTTTCGGGCTGGCTTTTATCCGTCACCGTGTTCGCTAGGTCGACGAAGTAGCCCACGGATTGATTGGTCAGAACCCGATGCCCACTGACCGGGACCGAAGGCAGTTGCAGCCGCGCGCCGTAAGTCGTGTTCGAATCATACTGCCAAACGGCTCCTAGCACCGGTAGCAGTTCATAGGTCGACCGGCGATCTTCAGCTTGAACCAACATGTGCAGAGTGCCGGTAGCTCCAGTCGAATCAATGCGGGCGACCGTGTTTTGATAGTCGTCGTCTTTTTGCAAGAAGAGGCTTAGGCCAAAATAGAAATCTTTGCCATACGGATCGCCCACCGAAGGTCCGAGCAAAAGGCTGTTCGCAGTGGCTTTAAGGTGAGTGGGGGCCACGCCCAA
>JAYWAE010000198.1:0-5251 GCA_043782715.1 Pseudobdellovibrionaceae bacterium
CCACGACGTTTCGGTGGCGGTTTGGGGCAATGCGCGCGCCGAAGTTTTAGACCCACGGCGCTTTGATGTGAGTGGAATGGACCGCGTCGCGACGGAGCGTTTGAAGTTCAGCGCGCATATGCAAAAGCGCCGGCGGGCGCGATCGAATCCATATAAAGGTGCGGCCGTAAGATCCATTCGGGGTGTGGCGGGGCTGATTTTCTCGGCGCTCGACATGAGCGGATATGCGCGCATGGATTTTCGGGTGACTGAGAGTCACGAGGCTTTTTTAATCGACGTCAATGCCAACCCAAATCTGGCGCGCGACGAGGATTTCTCGTTGTCGGCGCGGGCGCGGGGCTGGAACTATGGCGAGACGCTCAGGCGCATCACGGATTTGGCTTTGCGCTACCGTCCGCGTGTTTGAGCAGGCCGCGCGCGAAGAGATCACTGGCGGTTTGATAAATCGCAATCGCACGCCGGGCACTTGGCGAGAGGCCTGTGCCGTCTGGGCTCACCGTCACCGAAGACCTCTGCAGCGCAAATTTGTCATCGAGTCTTTGCACTTCGACCGAGCGGCCGGGGGCGAGAATCGAGAGTGAGCCGGGTTCGAGCAGCGCGACCTTTTGATAGGTGCCGAGCAGGGCGCGGCCGCCGGGATGGCGGTTGAGGTCTTGACCGAAGAACTTGGTGCGATAGGAAAAGTCGAGAAGTCCGAGGATCGTTGGTGCGATGTCGATTTGCGCCGCCAACTTTTCAATTTTGCCTGCTGGTATTAGCTTAGGATTGTAGAAGATGGCGGGAATCAAGTAGTCCTTAACCGGGATATCGGTGCCACCGGCGACGCTGGCGTCGTGATCGGCGATGAATACAAAAACTGTGTTGTCGAACCAGGGTTTGGTCTTGGCTTGTGCGATGAATCGTCCAATGGAGTAATCTGAGTATTTGATCGCACCTTCGCGGCCGGAGTGTGACGGTAGGTCGATGCGGCCGTCGGGGAAGGTGTACGGCCGGTGATTGGAAGTCGTCAGCACCACTTGCATGAACGGCGTGCCGGAAGCTGCAAGGGCCTCCTGCTGTTTGAGCACTTGGCCAAAGAGATCTTCATCACAAACGCCCCAGGCGTTGCCGAATTGAATTTCGCGGCTGGGAAAAGCGGAGCGATCGACGACCTCGAAGCCGTTGCCTTCGAACCACTCGCGCATGTTGTCGAAAACCGCGTAGCCGCCGTAAATAAACTGAGTTTTGTAACCGCGGTCACGAAATACCGTGCCGATATTGAAGAGATGGTCGCTGTTCGGGCGGCGGAGTATGCTCTGGCCAGGCGTTGGAGGCAGAGAAAGCATGAGCGCTTCGAGCCCGCGCACGGTGCGTGTGCCCGTGGCGTAGAGATGGGTAAAAGAAAGTCCCTCATCACTGAGACGGTCGAGGTTGGTGGTGAGTGCGCGTTGGTCGCCGAAGTGGGCGAGATATTGTGCGCTCATGCTTTCCATCGCGACCAGCACGACGTTCCAACGTTTTTCGGGGCCGGCGATTTTGATCTCGCGCTCGAGAGGCCCGCCCAGCCATTCTTCGGTGAGTTGAGTGGCGGTCGCGGGGCTGAGTGACGTGTAGAACTCGGTGAAGTTGATGGAGTTGTGGTTGTAAGCGGAGAAGAGCGTGAACAGCGAGTTTTTGCTCAGTTCGCGCGGCCAGTAGGCGGCATCGGCTAGCAGGCGGCTCTCTTGTGTGATCGTAGCCGTAATACCCAAGATCAATGCGAGGGCGCCAGTAGCGGCACGGAAGCGGGCGCCGTTGAACTCCAGTACGCGAATCCGGCGGCGCAGGAAAATCCACAGCAGAATGGCAGGCAGAGAAAAAGTGAGAATGACGACGGGTAAGGTGTACGACTCTACGATGTTGCGGATGATTTCATGGGTGTACACGAGATAATCCACGGCGATGAAATTGAAACGGGCGTGGAACTCTTCGAAGAAAAAGAATTCGCAGGCGGCCGTCGTGCACACAAGGTAGAGCGGGAGCAGCGCCGCAGCAAGCAGTAGGCCGCGGCTGAAGCCCTTGTTCAGCCAGCTTCCAGGAAGCGCCACTAAAAGTAGCATGAGAAATGCGAACAAATAAAATGTCGCGGCGATATCGAACACGAAGCCCTTGATAAAGGCGGAGACTATCCCGCTTGGGAAAGTTTGATCCAAATAATGAATCCACGTCAGGTACGCCGCCCGTTGCGCGTTCGAAATCGCAAGTGCAATCAAAATAAGCCAAAGAACGAACGCCATAGGGTTCGCATTTCTCAGCGAATTATGTGAGCCGGACACCGTTTTTTGCGAGGTTGACATCACTTACCGGTTCCACTTGAATTGTGCAGACATCGTATATTTATAATCGTAAGGGACATTTATGAAAAGGATTCTTTGATCGGCACTCAAAGTGTCTTTGCTGTAGCGTCGCCTATTTTTCCGGACAGCGAAGGGCGAGTCGCCCTTTAAAACGAGGCCCAGTGACGGGAATCGCCGGTAAACCACCCAAGAATGGAGAACCATGCGCCACCTTATACCGAATCTAATTTTCACTTTTTTTTATGGTAGCGCTGTTTACGCCGGAGTTTGTGACTCCGGCCGCGACACACAAAAAATTCTTTGCAATGGAACAAATCAAATCCGGGCTGAGAATGGCGTGCGGGAATTGCACGAGGATTCGCATCTTGACCGAATGGCCGACGACTACGCCTACCGGCTTTGGCAGTACAATGGCGGTGGGCAGGGAATGGCACTCACGCACGAAATTCCGGGACATGAGTTTGCGCTGCGCATGCGCGATGAGGGCGTGGCGATGCCCTGCGCAGAAAATATTGCCGTTGGCCAGCACACGATGCACCAGGTGCTCGATTCTTGGCATGGATCGCCGGGCCATTTTGCGAATATGATCAATGGCCAATACCAGCGTATCGGCAACGGATATTACAAAGGCTTTTGGGTGCAGATTTTCAGCCGCTAAAGCGCGGCTGATTTTTTAGAAGTTGGTGACTGTGCAGGCGCTTGGCGAGAAGGTCATGGCCGGGTTGGAAACCGTATCGGTATAAATTATTGTAGTTTGCATGGTGGTGCGGTTCAAGCTGATGCTCCAATACCCGCCGTTGGCGCTACCGTAGTAATCGTCGGTGATCAACACTTCCGCCGTGCTGGCACCGGCTTCACCATTGGCGTAGAAGGCCGTACCCGAAACTTGCGTCGCGTTGTCGACGATATTGGCCGAGGCGTAGACATCTCCGCCGGAGGTCAAGACCGCGTTGTAATCGATCGACAGTCCATTGAGCGTGGCAATGCTGGCGCCCGAAACCACACCGGAGCAGTTCATCGTAGAAACGATTTTGCCGCCGCCGGATTTGCCCGGGGGACCTTGCTCACCCTTTTGTTGGCAGCCAAGGCTGGCGCAGACGAAAGCGGCGAGAAGTAGACTTAATATATTTACATTTTTCATATTCACTCCTGTATGCCAGTCTAGAGTACAAAGACCGGGCCTGTGTGCTCCGCTCTTGGCGCGGCTGAGGCGTGGCACAGGGGTAGAGTGACCTTTTGGGCGCGAGTATGAAAAAAGGCTGAACACCCGTCTCATTTTGAGACGGGTGCAGGGACGGTCTCATGCACACGGATTTGCCGGCGCCGGATTTAACCCCAGCCGCGTAGGCGGTACACGACTCCGCCGATGATTTCGTTGATCAACATGAAGGTGCCAATGGCGTTGTCGAAGGACAGCGCCTTTTTCATTTCCGGTTCTGGTGTGCTGAGCGCGCAGACGTTGAAGCCGAGTTTTTTAAACGCGGCGGCGGATCTCGGCATGTGGAAAGGACTGGTGACGAGGACGGCGTCCATGGCAAGGTGTTCGCCGTGCGCGAGCTCCGCGCTGTACACCGCGTTTTCGTGAGTGTTGAAGCTGCGGCCTTCGCGATAAAATTTGTGAAAGCTAAATTCCTCGGGAGTGAGGGTTCGCCGGAGCATGGCTTCGGCGGCGGTGGCCTCCGAAGCATCACTGCCGCGAAGAGTGGGACCCCCGGTTAGAATCACCGAGCGCGACTGGCCTTTAGCCGCCAATTCTTTGAGCAGATCCGCCGCGCGCAACAGGCGCTCTTGAGCGGCGATCGAGGGCAAGTCGGCGGAGTGCATGCCGCCGCCAAGAACGATCACGACTGGAAAGGAGTGTTCGCAGTCGGGGACTGGGGCATTGCGCGCAAGTGAGTGCGCTTGCTCAAGCAAGGCGCTGCCGATCCAATGCACGGGCCAGGGGCTGGCATAGAAGACAAACAAGGCGGTGAATAGAAATTGGGCTGCGTTGAGAGCCCGGCCAAACTTCGGTTTGAGCAACCCGAAAATCGCAATCAGCAAGGCCACGATGACAAAGAGTCCTGGTCCGAAAAATAGATTCTTGCCGTCCAGTGCCATCGCTTTTCATCCTCGGTCGGGGCTTTTATTGGATTATAATAGCGTTTTCCACGGGGATTTGCACCATGCGAACGACTCCTCTGCTCGAGAAACATTTCAGCGCACTCAAGAGCCGGCCGCGCCGGTGGTTGGTCACCGGTGCAGCGGGATTTATCGGTTCGCACTTGGTCGAAGAACTGCTTTTGCTTGGTCAGCACGTCTGCGGCCTGGACAACTTTGCCAACGGCTACCAGCGGAATTTGGATGAGCTCAAAATTTCGGTCGGACCTGAGGCGTGGAAGCGCTTCGATTTCACTGAAGGCGACATTTGCGACTTAAAGACTTGTGAAAAGCTGGCGAGCAAGGCCGATGTGATTCTGCACCAGGCGGCGCTGGGTTCCGTCCCGCGTTCGATCGCCAACCCCATCGCGAGCAATGCGGCCAATGTCACAGGATTTTTGAATATGCTCACGGCCGCCAAAGATGCGGGCGTAAAGCGGTTCGTGTTCGCTTCGAGCAGTTCCGTATATGGCGACAACACGGATTTGCCCAAGGTCGAGGAGCGGACGGGGAATCCGCTCTCACCCTATGCGGTAACCAAGGCGACAAACGAATTGTATGGACGGGTGTTTGCGTCGACCTATGGTATGAGCGTGATCGGCTTGCGCTATTTCAATGTCTTTGGTTCACGCCAGTCGCCCAACGGTCCCTACGCCGCGGTCATTCCGAAGTGGGTCGAAGCTTTGTTGCATGGCAGGCCAGTGGAAATTTTTGGTGATGGGGAAACCAGCCGGGATTTTTGTTACGTTAAAAACGCCGCGCATATGAATCTGCTGGCGGCCCTGACCGAACGGACG
>JAYWAE010000199.1:0-1971 GCA_043782715.1 Pseudobdellovibrionaceae bacterium
CACTCTCAAGAGAGACCTCACCTAGATCCGAGATCAAAGAAAAATCATCTCCCGCGGGGGTGGCACCGACACTAGGGCCGTTGCTACAGTTATACAGCAAGTCCGGAGCATTGCTTTGGCGGGCGTGGGAGCTAATGAATAGCGCTGACTTTTCATAGCTACCGCCGCAGCTGTAGGGCTTTTCAAATGTGAAGGACTGAACGGTGTTTAATTTAGGCAGGCTTTCTTTGTCAGCTGCGTGAGCACTTTGGTCCTGGCCACATCCAACCATTGTCATAACGATCAGGCCGGCGATTGCAGTTTTGATTTTCATAAAACATTCCTTGTTTACGAGCGGGTCATTCCGCTGCGTGTTCATGGAATATAGATGCATCGCATTATGTTCTCCAGATTAATTAAGTAAATTAATATCGCTTAACTATATTTTTACTCTATTATTGCTGTAAATATATGTAATAATTAAATAATGCAAATATGGGAATTTAGGTCGTATCGCCCTTATCTGAATGCTCGCCTGAGCGAAGGGGGCCCCCGTAGTGGCAAGCGAACTGAGCTGGCTGCCGCCATTCAAGTGCACACCACATTTGTTTCCCAGGTGCTAAAGGGGCGGGCCGAGCTCTCTCTAGAGCAAGCGGACGGCATCAACGAATTCCTGTCACATAGCGAAGACGAGTGCGAGTACTTTTTGACTTTGGTTCTGCAAGATCGGGCCGGTACAAAACGCTTGCGGGCGCGGTTTGAAGACAAAATCAACAAAATGAGGGACGCTCGGCAAAACATTTCGAAGCGTGTGAATGCGGAATCTGAAATCTCGGAAAAAGATCGCGAGAGATTTTACTCGAGCGCGGTCTATGGGGCGATTCATGTACTTTGTTCTATTCCGCGACTACAAGATCCACGCGCGCTTGCAGATGCTCTTCACCTTCCTCTTCCAAGAGCGCTGGACATTTTGGATTTTATGCTGCGGATTGGACTGCTCAGTCTCGACGGCGGCAAATACTCACCTGGAACCCACCATGTACATTTAAACAATCAGTCTGAGTTGATTCTGAAACACCACACCAATTGGCGTCTGCACTGTGTGTCTTCCTTGCAGTTTTTGGATCGCGATGATTTGCACTACTCGGGATGCATGAGCCTTTCAAAAGAGGATGCTTTCCGCGTTAAAGAAGCGATTCTAGAAGCCCTGAGTCGCACGGTTAAAATTGTGGAGAAGACAAAAGTGGAAGAAGCCTACGTTTTAGGTTTAGATTTTTACAGACTCAGTTAGCCCCACCCGGCGAGCCCACTAAGATGACGAAAAATTCCCACTCATTTGTTACTGAGCCTGAGAGTTCTGGCCCTAACGCGGAGATCTTGTACCCCGGTGCACCCGAAGGCCTGGAAGGCCGAGAGGGCGAGTCCGCAGCGTCAGCGGAGGACGACCGCCACGATGGCGGCCGCAACTCCAGACCTCGATCTAAAAACGCCGGCTTTAGCCGGTGACAACACTCGTTATGCGAAACGGCGTCTGCCGCTCAAATTCCGCAAACGCGCGAGCCAATTCCGCGCGTTCATACGCAACGTGATCTCGGATGGCCTGGGACATTTGCGGATGGTAAACCTTATGGGCCGAATAGGTGACTGCCGGCAAGAATCCGCGCTGAAATTTATGTTCCCCTTGCGCGCCGGCTTCAAAGCGAGCGAATCCCCTCTCGATGGCGAATTCGATGCCTTGGTAATAACACAGTTCAAAGTGCAGGTGTTTGTACTCGGCGAGGCAACCCCAATTGCGGCCGAAAAGCGTTTGATCGCCGAAAAAATTTAAGGCCCCCGCAACCGGGCGGCCTTGTTCGTCCTCCGCGAGTACCAACAGCAGTCGCGAACTCAGATTCGTAAACACCGCACGAAAAAAAGCGCGCGTCAGATAGTCGAAACTCTGTCGCTTGTCGATGGTGCTCAAATAAAATTCGTAAAACAGATCCCCGTGCG
>JAYWAE010000200.1:0-13912 GCA_043782715.1 Pseudobdellovibrionaceae bacterium
TGTCGTTGCCGATGTCGAAGATGCGCGACGGTTCACGGGCGCCGACGTCTATTACGCGCGTGGCTCCATCGGCTAAAGTAAAATGGTGCTGCCCTGGGCGCGAAGGCAGCGTCAATCCGATCGTGGAGGTGAAGGTGGCGTGGGCGGCGGGTGCGGCGGCCAAAACAAAGGTGGCGATCCAGCGAGTCGTAAAGCGGTTCACGTCATCTCCTAATATCTGAGGTCGTTCAAAGTCCCTGAACTAAGATTTAAGCGCGCGTGGGCAACCGGTAACAAGTGTCATTCCTAAGAATGGCGCCTTGCAGCGCACAGTGACCGGGGCTTCAGATCCGCCTACCACCGAGAGATGCAAGCCAAACTGACGCCGTTGATGCAGCAGTACTGGGAAATCAAAGCCCAGCACCAGGACAAGGTCATCCTTTTCCGTATGGGTGATTTTTTCGAGATGTTTCATCAAGATGCCGAGACCGCGGCCCCAGTTCTTGGTATCGCGCTCACGCAACGGAATAAGAAAGACGCCGACTCCGCCAAAATGTGCGGCGTGCCCTATCACTCGATTGCCACGCCCATAGCCAAGCTTCTCGCAGCGGGGCATAAAGTGGCGATTTGCGATCAAATAGAGGATCCGGCACTGGCCAAGGGCCTAGTCAAACGGGCGGTGACGCGCGTACTGACCCCAGGCATGGTTTACGATCCCAGCACGTTAGATGAATTGACCGCGAACTACCTGTGTTCATATGACGGCGAGCACATCGCATTCGCCGACATTACAACTGGTGAAGCTTTTTACTACATGTACGCGAATGAACGCGAGCGCGAAGAAATCTTGCAACTGAGCGCACCGGTCGAAGTGGTTTTGAGCGAAGCCGATGTACGCGCCCGGCAAAAAGCGGGCTTGGTTGGCCAAGCCTTGGTTTCCGCATTCGCGGTCGAAGATGCAGAAGATGAAAAGCCCGCGATCGGCCGCCTCAAAGGCTATGTCGCGCGCTTGCAGGGCGAAGAAGTTCTGCGCTCGCTCACGCCGTTCGAGGTCCGCTTGCGCCGGGCGCAGCTGCGGCTGTCGCCCACGGTAGTCCGGCACTTGGAGATTTTCGAAAACCCGCGCGGGGAAAAGCGCGGATCGCTCTTTCAGGCATTGAATCGCACGCAGACTTCCGCCGGCGCGCGCTTGTTGAAATCTTGGTTGGGCGCGCCCTTGCTCGATCTCGGCGAAATTCGTAGCCGGCAAGACGAAATTCAAATGTGGCTGGGACAGAGCGCAGCGCTGAAGATTTTCCGCCAAGCCCTGGCTCAGCTAGGTGATGTCGAGCGCCGGCTGGGTAAAACCCATAGCACCACGTTTAACTCCCGCGACCTCGCGGCGATCGCGCAATCGATTGCAGCCGGGGAGAGATTGCACCACCTGCATCCGCTCAAGCCACGGCACGAAAGCCTTGAAACTTGCGCGGCGTTGGCCCGCAAGATCAATGGCATGTTGAGTGAAGAGTTGCCGATCTCGGTCAAAGAGGGAGGCATGATCCAGCGTGGAGCCGTCAAAGAGCTCGACGAGTTAATTACGCTGACCCAAGACTCGCAAAAGCTTCTGCTCGACCTCGAGGCGCGTGAAAAAGAGAGCACCGGAATTTCGTCTTTGAAGGTACGCTACAACAGTGTCTTCGGTTTTTACATCGAGCTCACCAAAACGCACGCGCACAAAGCGCCGACGCATTACTTGCGCAAGCAGACTTTGACCAACGCCGAACGCTACACCACGATTGAGCTCAACGTGCTCGAAGAGAAAATACTTTCGGCGCGCTCGCGCCGGGATCAACTCGAGTTCGAGATATTCTCCAATCTTCGGAGCGAGGTGATTGCTCATGCCGGCGATCTGTTGCAATTGGCAAGGCTTTGGACCCGGCAAGATGTGTTGAGCGCGCTGGCTTGGCTGGCTCTGGAACGTAAGTATTGCCGTCCTGAATTTAGCGAGGCCGGTGCATTGCATCTCGAACACGGTCGCCACCCCGCGGTCGAGCAAGAGATGAGTGCGGCATTCGTACCCAATACGGTCACTCTACAACCCGGCTCCTGCATGCTGCTGACTGGCCCCAACATGGCGGGCAAAAGCACGCTGATGCGGCAGGTGGCGTTGACGGCGATCATGGCGCAAATCGGATCCTTCGTTCCCGCCGATCGCGCCGAGCTGCCGCTGTTCCAGCATATTTTTACCCGCATCGGCGCCAGCGATTTCCTCAGCGAAGGCCTGTCGACATTCATGGTCGAGATGTCGGAGACGTCGGAAATTCTCAAGTCCGTCGGCCCCCGCTCGCTGGTCGTGATGGATGAAATCGGCCGCGGAACTTCGACCTATGACGGTATGAGTTTGGCGCAGGCAATTCTTGAACACATGGTCGCGCAGAAAAAACCCTATTTGCTCTTCGCCACCCACTACCACGAGCTCACAGGATTGGCGCAGCTCTACCCGCAGATCCACAACGCCCATATGAGCGTTTCGGAAAAGGGCGGGGAGATTCAGTTTCAGCATAGTTTGCGGCCGGGACCAGCGAACCGTTCGTACGGGATTCACGTCGCAAAACTCGCGGGGCTACCGGGCTCCGTCACCGGACGTGCGCAGCAGATCTTGAATGGATTTGAAGGCCGCGGTGCAAGCTCGGGCCAGTTGTCGTTCGGCGATGCACTGGCGATGCCGGCTGAGGAACCGGATACATCCGAATTGTTACCCGTAGCGCCCGCGCTTCCCGCGTGGGTTGCGGAAGTCAAAGAACTCAATCTCTCGCAAATGACGCCGCTCGAGGCGTTGAATAAGCTGTCGCAATGGCAGCGGGATTTGCAATGAGCTGAGGCGGGGATCGTGCTTGGGCAGAGATTTTTTCTCCGAGAGCCTCATCTTTTTGGCCATGCAGATTATCCGTCCATGCGAGTGGCCATTCTCCGGCGTCCACGCCGGAGAATCGGCAATGCGAAGTCAGAAGTAATTTTGGAGTGGAAGACAGAAGATTGGAACGGGTGTACCTAAACGAGCTGCCGGTGATTTCTGCCCACGCTTAATTTAAAACCACTCTAGCTTTACAGAGTCTCCGGCGCGGACGCCGGAGATTTGCCACTCGCATGGAGGGACAGGCTCCGCGGCCTTCGAGATTGGGCCGTCAGAGACGAAAATTTCTGCAGTTGACGATGCGCGGCCGCTCGCCAAAATTTTTTGAAACGAAAATTTATTTAAAATAATTTGACACTGCTTCTCGATGTTAAATGCCTGTGCATGCACTTTTCAATCTCTGCTATGCGGGCGGTTTTAAACGCAATAGCAACCTCGTGGTTGAACAGCATTCGGAAACTCGGGGCGGGTAAAGTCTTCGATTTATTTGGGCCTTCTCTCTCTCACTAGGTGTGCGAAATTCATTTTTAAAACCGGTGTTAGAGTGGTTGAAAACCGGAGGCTTTATGAATTTAAAAAACATGACTGACGAAAATCTTCTGATCAATACCGATGCGCTGGTTCGCAACGAACGCGAGCTGCTCGTCGAACTCCTTCACCATTTGCGCGAAATCGAACGTCGCCGACTCTTTTCCGCGCTCAAATTCGAATCCCTCTTTAAGTATGCCGTCGTCCGGCTTGGGTATCCCGAAGATCAAGCCCATCGGCGGATCGCAGCCATGCGTTTGCTTAAAGAGTTGCCCGAGCTGGAAGAAAAGATTGCCTCCGGTTCGCTGAATTTGACCAATTTGGGATTAGCTAAGACACTTTTTACTAAGGAGAAGAAAGCCGGAAAGGATTTTACAAAGGCCGAAAAGCTCGAGGTGATTGATCAGCTAGAAGACAAATCGGTTCGCGAAGCGGCCAAAATTATCGCCGAAATTTCTCCGGAGACTCAGGCGCCTGATCGCATTCGGCCCGTAGCCGCGCAAATGATTGAGATCAAGTTCTGGGCGCCGGATTCCATGCAGACTAAGATCTTCGATCTAAAAGGGCTTTTGGCCCACTCCCATCCTCACATCACGTTGGCCGAGTTGATCGATCAGCTCTGTGACCTTGGCCTTAAAGAATGGAGCAAAACCGCGGCGCCGCGGGACTCTTCGCGTCAAAAGTCGGATTCGCAGGCGGGAATTGAGCGGGCTGTTTGGGCACGCGATAAAAACTGCACCGAATGCGGCTCTTCCTTTGCTCTAGAGCTGGATCACATCCGGCCTCAGGCAATGGGAGGTGATTCGAGTTTCGAAAACCTGCGCGTGCTTTGTCGAAGCTGCAATCAGCGCGCGGCGGTGGAAGCCTTTGGTGCGGAGAAGATGGCCCAGTTTCTAAAATGTCCTGAAGCCAGATATTCGGTGCACTAGCGGGCCGGGAGTTTCCTTTCCCGCATGACACGATACACAGCTTTGCATAAGCTTTAACCATGGCCACTCGCAGTTTCCTCCTCAGCGAAGATATCCCCGGCGCAATCGAGCGGCTCAAACTCAACAGTGAGTTTCCCACCGGCGCCGCCGAAAAACGCCGGCAGTTCTCGCTCTGGCTCGAAGAAAAACTTCTCCAACGCCTGCGCGAATTTGGCGACCTCGACGGTCTCGAACCCGTCCTACTCGGCTCCTGGTCGCGCCATGAGCTCTGCCCCAAATCCGACATCGACCTGCTGTTTGCCGGCAAAGAAATCGAAGTCAAAGAATTCATCGGCAAAGCCTTCCGCGCCGGCCTCAAACTGCGCGCGCGTACGCCGGAAAACATGCAAGACTGGAGCGCCGGTGTTGACCCCTTCGACATTCTGGCGCTCAAAGCCGCTCGTGGATTCAATCCCACTGCCGAGCAGAAACTCACCAAGCAGCGCGAGCTTGCCATCAAACGCCGGCGTGAGATTCTCGCGGCAATTCGCCAGGAGCGTGACGAGCGACGCAAGCGTCAGGACTCCATCTCTAACTTCCTCGAACCCAATCTCAAATTCGGCGCCGGTTCCTTGCGCGATATCGAACAAGCTCTGGCGGTGCGCGAGCTGTTTCCGGAAAAATTCGCCGGTCTGGAAGAGTATCCATTCAAAGTTCTACTCGCGATCAAAGAAGAGCTGCTCTACTTGCGCCACCTTCTGCATCTCATCGGCTCGGGCGATATTTTTTCGGCTCATGATCAGCTCGAAGTGGCCAAGCATCTCGGCATGGAATCGGGCCAGTTGATGAAGTTCATCCAAAGCGAGCTTGAACGCGCTAGTTTTTACGCCGATTGGGCCGTCGCGTACGTGACTCTCAGTCCCAAGCGAACTGCAGTGCGGCTCAAGAGCTTCGCCGGTATGCTTAGCGACCTGCGACGCGATCCGCATAGTCATCTGCAGTACCGCATCCGCCTGAAGGTGGACGAGTTGGCCAAACCGCTCACGATGGAGGAGCGCGGACGCGCGATGCAAAAGGCGCTGTATGACGACGGCAGCGACGCGTTCTATATGAGTCTTTACCGCTCACGCGTGCTCGAGGTGCTGATCCCCGATTTCAAACGCCTGCGCGGGCTGGTGCAGCACGATCATTATCACCGCTTCACCGCCGACGCTCACCTCGTGCAAGCCCTGCGCGAAGTGCAGCGCGCTAAAAGCCAGAAGCGCAGCTTAGGACCGCTGTCCAAGCTAACTAAGGATCTCACTCCACAAGAGTGGTGGACACTCAAGCTCACGGCGCTGTTTCACGATTTGGCCAAAGGCCGCAAGTCCGATCACTCCACCGAAGGCGCCAAACTGGTGGAGAAGTACTTTGCCGAGTGGAAGTACCCGCAAGGCGTAACGGACGACGTGCGCTGGCTGGTCGAAAACCATCTCTTGATTTCAACCGCCGCTTTCCGCCAAAACCCGCAGGCGCAGACGACCTGGAAGCGCCTGTTCGACCGCGGCGTGCATGGGCGGCGGCTGATTCTACTGGCTCTATTTACCGCCATCGACATCCGCGCCACCAATCCCGAAGCCTGGACGGATTGGAAGGCGAAGCTGCTGCTCGACTTGGTTGAAAACCTGCGCTCACCGCAAGCGCGCAGTTTTCAGCAGCACCTCAAGTACGCCGGCAAGACCCGTAGCAAGCAAGTCGAGGAGTGGCTGCTCAAACTGGATCCGCTGCTGATGCAGAGTTTGCAGCCGAAAGTGCTAATCGACGACTTGCTGGAGGCTGCAAGTGGCAAAGCCGACCTTCCGGCCAAGGTCGTGCGCACGGGTGATCGGCTGTGGGTGCGCTTTCATCGGCGTACAGACGAGACCGGTTTGTTCCTCGGTTTCGTCAAGCGCCTCTACTCCTGGGGACTGAACGTGCAGATGTCTTCGGTCTCGACTCTACCAGGCGTAGGTGTGTACGACTGGTTTTGTTTACGTACCGAGAAATCCGCGCGCCAAGTGGCCCAGTGGCTGGCGCTTCCCAGTGAACGTCAGGTCAGTGTGCCCAAAGTCAGCTTTCAATCGATCGATTTGATGTCGAAAGATCCCGACGAATGGATCTTCAGCTTCCGCGGCCGCGACCAGCGCGGCATTTTGCTGGCCGCCGCCCAGGCTTTGGTGGAGGAAAACTTGAGTCTAAAGTGGGCGCGCGCCCACACCTGGGGCCAACAAATCGACGATGTGTTCAGCGTTCAACCTTTAGGCGAGGTCGAAAGCACGCTGGAAAGACTGAGAAATCGGTTCGTAACATAAGCCAGAACTGAGCAGTGTCGCGCACTTCACGCAGCTGCGCTCTCGGGTTAGAGTAAAAGTCAGTCCAGAGTGAATTTTCCCCCTTGCACGCAAAACTAAATTCTGTAGACTTTAATACAGGTGGTCGTGCTGGGAAGGATCTTGGCTTGATCAAAGGTGGGCGAGTTCAGTGGATTGAGCTTTCTCATAAACGGGGTCGAGGGATTAATAACTCATAAGGGGAGGAGCAAGGATGCTCAGAGACGTCTTGATACAAAAAGGTTTGTCGAATCGTGAAGCCGAGGTCGCGGAACTGGTGACCAAGGGAATGTCCAACAAGGAAGTTGCCAACCAGCTTTTCGTTACTGAAAAGACGGTTAAGTTTCACCTGACGAACATCTATAAGAAAATGAACGTCAAATCGCGCGCTCAGTTGATCGTGTGGTGTTTGCCGCATTTCGGTTTTGTCGAAAAAGACGAGAAACCCGCTATCGAGCAGAATACCAATATCAGCATGGCTCAAGGTCAGACGACGGGCACGACCAGCCTCGCTACGGGTGCAGGACCTATCGGCGCAATTCGCCGTAACGATTTCGGGAACGACGTCGGCGTTTAAAGATACAGTGCGTTACTAGAGTTTTTCCAGGAAGAGAGCCTACGGGCTCTTTTTCTTTTTTGGGGACAACAACATGCCAGAACTCATAGCCGTTCCCTGTTCACAATCCCAAGTCATTATGACCGAACTGGTTTTGCCCTCACACACCAACGCGCTCGACAGCGTTTTTGGCGGAGTGATCATGTCCTGGATCGACATCGCGGCGGCGATTTCGGCGCAAAGGCATACGCGCATGCCGGTGGTTACGGCCAGTATCGATGCGCTCAATTTCGTGCAGCCGGTTTATAAGGGATGGATCGTCAACTTGCGGGCATCCGTGAACATGGTTTCCAACACATCGATGGAAGTCGGTGTACGGGTGGATGCCGAAAACCCGATTCAAGGTCTGATCTTTCATACCGCCAGCGCCTACCTGACGTTCGTCGCTCTTGGACCCGATGGCCGGCCCTGCAAAGTGCCGCCGTTGACTCCCGGGACCCCGGAACAAAAACGCCGCCAAGAGGCGGCGATTCTACGCCGCCAGCACCGGCTGGAAGCGCGTAATCTTTTTACTAAATAATATTAGTTAACAGTAATGCCCGGCTGGTCGGGATTGCCATCGCTACCCTGATTGTCTTTCGGCAACGGCACGACTTTGCCTTGCGGCTTAAAGCGTGAATCCGTGCCTTGAGCATCTAAGCAACCCATCACCGCGCCGGCGTAATCTTTGAGTTCCTTCTCGCTGGAACGGAAATACGTCAGATCACCATGCGTGCGGCTGAATGAACCGCGCTTCAGCACGAGAGTGTCGGCGTTGACCTTGAGAAATGTCACTCCGGCTAGGCGCTTGTCCGAGGCTTGCGTGCGGCTGAACGTTCCGTCTTCGCCGATGTGGCCCCAGTCTTGAGTGTATAAACTAAGGTCGCCACGCTCTTGCGCACCAAAGGCATCTTGGCTGTTGTTGTTCACCGAGTAAGTCATCACGTGTCCATCACCGTGAACGATGAATGAGCCGAGGGTCACGCTACCGCCATCGTGAATGCCGTAGGCGGAAGGGTCGCTTAAAACCGCGTAGCAGAAACCGTCGAAGTCATTACCATGATGGGTGAAGTGCGAGCGGTAGGTGCTGATGCGGGTTTCCGTGCCCCACACGCCGCCAAACTGCGAATCTGATTCGGTTCCAGCATTCTTTTTATCACCGCTGCAACCGGCAAGAAGAGTCAGCACGATGGGCGCAAGCACAAAAGTTTTCCAAGCTTTGGAATTCATTCACCACCTCCATGGGGTTTGTTTACAAGGGGAGTGAATTACATGAATTATGCCAGCTCTAAACCGCCTCAGTAGAGGCCGCAGCCGGGGAAATGAAGGGATTTCACGAATGAAAAAGGATTATTAGCCGCCAGAGGGGCCACCTTAAGGCCGCGATCAGCTGGCCTTCACTTCCAGAATGACGGTGCCTTGGAAGGTTTTAGCGACGTTGCCGTATTGATCAACGGCTTTGACGTGCACCTTGAGCGGCTCGCCCGCGGTGTACTCCTGCGGGCCGTCCAAAATCAAACGTGCGGCCGGCCCGGGTGTCCACTCCATATTCATCTGCGCCGGCAGCTTCAGCGCTTTCGGCCCCGAGTAGTGCAGCGACAACTTCCAAGCTTCGGCCCGGGTGTGCTGCAATTTAACGGCGGCTTGGCCGTTTTTGAGTGGGACATTGATGTCATTGTTGGTCGACGCTTGAATTTTAATCGTGAACTGATCGTCATAGTGCGAGCAGAGCTGGCCTTTGCCGTCGAGCGCTTTGATCACGATCAGGGCGTCCACGCCAACGGCTTGGGTAGCGGGCATGGACCATTCGAGAATCTGCGGCTCAGGAGCTTTGACTTGGATTTTCAGCGGATTTTGCAAACGCAGCATGCCGGCTGATGATTCTTGCAACACCACTTCCACGCGGCCGGGTTGCATGGGCGACAAATCGATTTCGCCGACGCCGTTGACCAACTTCACGCGCGCGCCGTGCGCGGTGTCCTTCTTCCATTCTTTGACCACCGTACCGCCGGTGATTTCGACCGGTTTGGGGGCTTCGGGGGGACGGGCTTTGCGCACGGTGATTTCTTTGAGCGGGGGAGGTGAGGAAGCCTCGGGTTTATTCGACGCCCAAGCAAAGCGCTCAGTGAGTAAGACCCAATCCTGCTTGGCGTCGTCGTAAACGTAGTCGATGGGCAAGAGTTCACCTTTCACCCATTTGGTTTTGAGCTCGGCCTCCTCAAAAGGTCCCAGTTGCTCGTCAAGATGTGACACTACGAATTTCACGCCCATGGACGTTTTATCGGCTACTTGCAGCGGGGTTATGAGCGTTTGTGACAACCCTCGACCATCGCCCGGGTAGGTGTTACAGTCCCGCCACTCGACCCTCAGGAGGTTATCGATGTTTTGCCCGAAAACCGTTTCAATTTTGGCCGCTTTAGCCGCTGTCCTTCAGCTTACGGGATGTGGCGTCCAGGCCATCCCGCAGGCCGACAATGCCGTCGAAGCCGCAACCAGTGAAGTCACCAACCAGTACAAGCGCCGCGCCGACCTGATTCCAAATTTGGTCAACACCGTGAAGGGCTATGCCAGCCACGAGAAAGAAACGCTCGAGGGCGTCACCGAAGCTCGCGCCAAAGCGACTTCAATGACCATCGACCCGAGCAAATCTACGCCCGACCAAATCGCCGCCTATCAAAAGGCGCAAGGCAACTTGTCGCAAGCGCTGGGCCGATTGATGGTGGTGGCGGAAAAGTACCCCGACTTAAAAGCCGACGCCAACTTTCGCGATCTGCAGTCGCAGATCGAAGGTACGGAAAACCGCGTGACCGTCGCGCGCGACCGGCTGATTGGTTCGATTCGCGAGTTCAACAACCTGGTCACGGTGTTTCCGACCAGCCTGACCAACTCGTTCCTTTTCCATAAAGAGAAAAAACCGCAGTGGGATTTGGCGCCGGAAGAGAAAGCCGCGGTCGAAAAGGCTCCCGAAGTAAAATTCTAATGCTTGCATTGGTCTTCGCACTTTTACTTGGGCCCTTGAACGCTGCGGAATTTACCGTTCCGCCGCTCACTGGGCCCGTGGTTGATCAGGGCGCGATCCTTTCCGCAAACGGGCGAGAGGCCATCGCGCAGTTTCTATTGCAACATCGCAATGCGGGTGGCGCGCAGATTCAAGTCGTCACGCTCAAGAGCTTGGAAGGCTTGCCGATCGAAGAGGCGGCAATCAAAATCGCCGACCAGTGGAAGATCGGGCGCAGCAAAGAAGACCGTGGCGTGATTCTAGTGATCGCATTGGCGGATCATAAATTGCGTATCGAAGTAGGCAAGGGCCTAGAAGGCGATCTGACCGATGCCGCCTCATCGCGCATCGTGCATGAGGTGATGATCCCGCTCCTCAAAGCTGGCGACGCGGATCGCGCGGTAGTCGATGGCGTGCTCGCGATCGCTCATGCCACCGATCCAAGCTTGGATCACGCCGGAAGCCAGCCGGCCGGCCCGCAGCGCACGCAGCGCCGGGGCGCAGGCGGATGGCCGCATCTTTTGATTTGGATTTTACTGTTCTTCTTTTTCATCGGTCCTGGCCGGCGTTTTGGCTGGCTGTTTTTGCTCAGCGGAATGGGCGGCGGGCGCGGCAGTGGCTGGGGCGGCGGCTCCTCCGGAGGCGGCGGTTGGTCAGGCGGCGGCGGCGGATTCAACGGTGGCGGAAGCTCGGGGAGTTGGTGATGAAAGTGCAATTGACCGACACCGAACTAACCAAACTCTCCGCCGTCATCGGTGAAATGGAAGAGTCCACGTCCGGCGAAATTCGCTTAATGATCGTTCGGCGCTCGAGCGTGATCGGCCACATCCCGGAGCTGCTGGGCCTAATCTTGCTCTCAATTACTTTTGTCGGCGTTTGGTTTTTCCGCCACGATTTCGTCGAGCATTGGTGGGTCTGGCCCGCGATGTTCGGGGTGAGCATGGCGCTTTCTCTAGTGGGCGCGCGTTCACAGTTTATCCAACGCGCACTTTCGTCGTCACACGATCTAGAAGCGCAGGTTTGGACACGCGCCGAAGTCGAATTCGGCCGCGAGATCAAGGGCCGCACGCGTTCCGCCACGGGAGTCTTGCTCTTCCTATCCCTGATGGAGCGACGGGCGGTGGTGTTGGCCGATCAAGGCATCGCCGGCAAATTGCCGCCCGAAACATGGGACCAGGTCGTACGGGTGATTCTCAGCGGCCCCGCCACCGGCCGCTGGGCTGAAAAGCTCGAAGAAGCCATTCGCCTTTGCGGACGTTTGTTGGCCGAGCATTTTCCGCAAGAGCCGGGCGATACCAACGAGCTGCCCAACGCCGTGATTATCAAGGACTAAGCTAGCTCCTGAGTGCAAAAAAAACGGCGTTCAGTTTCCCGAACGCCGCTTTCGAAAAGTTAAAGACTTAAAGATTTATGTAAGGCTACTCGACCGTAACCCAAACGTTGGCAATGCCAGTAGCGCGCACCAGACCGTTGAAGTACTTGGCGTTATCCGGATGAATGCGAATGCATCCGTGGGAATCTCTTTTGCCAAGTTTAACCCAATTACCTTTGGGCGTTCCGTGAATGCCAACCCCGCCTTTAATGAAAACGACATAGGGCATATTGCCGAGACCATTCCAATCGCCGCCTGGGAACTTAGTGGACGAGTACCGGTCGTAAATTCGACCGTTGGGGTGCGTGTCCAAGTTCGGAGTTTCAATACCGGTTCCGTTGGCATGGCGATAGCCAGTGGACGTCAGCCAAACGCCGACGGGCGTGGGATCACCGTTCAAGTACAGGCTGAGAGTCTGAGTGGTCTTGTTGACTCGGGCCCACACTGGGCAGGTCAAGCGTTTGCAACCGGCACCGCTGGCCGACATCAGTTCGGCGTCCGTGGTGTCCAGGTGGGCGCTTACGCCGGTTTCTTGTTCATAGATCACGTCCATCTGGCGCAACATCTCGTCGGCGTCGGGGCTTGAGGGATCGAATTCGTCCATCCAGGTGGGAGCGCTGTCCTCGTCGGACACAGCGGCCTGCGCAAATGAAGGTGCGGAGTGGAATGCGGCAAACGAGAGTAACAGTGCGAACAGAGAGAGGCGTTTCATGTTTGGAGCTCCAGAATTCAATTTGGATGTTTGAGGGACGGGGGGTTGTGTAGTCTCTGCAGGAGATTTTTGCAATGCCAGTCATGATTCGTGAAGAAGTTTTAGATTCGTCAAACAAAGGTGCACAAATCCACTATAGGTGGGCTTTGCGGAGAAGCCCGCCCATTGATTGATTGCTGCCGGATGGCCGGATGGGCGGATGGGCGGATGGGAGGGTGTGTGGGTGTGTGGGTGTGGCTATCCATCCATACAGCTCTAGCTGGACACCAACATTTAAGCACGTAGAGTGAAGTTGCGGACGCCACATGGGTGATCGTGGGCGACGGTCCACTTGTTCATAGGTTACATTTACCGCGTGTACGGATTCGAAGGACGCTTTTTCAGCGTATAGATTTCCCGTGGGCCGAAGGGCCTCCCGAAATTCCGGCAAGCGAGGTCGTAGCCGCGGATTTTTTTACCGGCCCAGGCTCGTCTTCGTCGACCAGCACGAGTTCGCGGTCGAGATCATATTCATGGCCGACGATCGCGGCTGGGTTTTCTTTTAAGACAGGCAAATTTATAATATTTACGGCCGCCGCAAGACTTTCAGGTTTCGTATAGATTTTCAGAATCGTAGGATCAAATGTCTTGCTGACCTCGTACGTTCCCGTCTTCGCATCGTAACTCACAATCTCGACGGCCTCACCGGGATCCAACCAAGACCGATCGAGATCCAGGCCTGGGGCGGCGGTGTAGCCTTCCGCCGCAGATCCAGGCTGAGCGAAAGCTGTGGAGCCAAAGACCAAAATGAATAGCGCCAAGAAATAGCCGGTCATTTAGGTGCCTGCCAAAGAAGAACGTTGGTGCTCGCGTTGATGTCTTCGGTTCGCGTAAGTATTCCGCGGCCGTCCGCGCGACTCGTATTCGATTTCAAAGGGCGTGCCCGTACAGCCTTGGAGGGCCAGCAACATCCGTTGATTGACGTTTAAACAGCCCGAGTGTTTGAAGGTTTGATTCTGTCCCTTAGGAGAGTGGCCGTGGCACGGTGTATGTGCGATGACATCCCCAAGCCCGAGGTTCACCATCGGTTTATCCTTTAGGCATTTCCATGTTTTGCCCGGCGCCTTGCCGGTATTTCCAATTCTGCCGTGATAACGACTGGGGGTAGAGACTCCGCAGTCGAGCGGGCTAGTCAGCTGGCCGAGAGTAGCCACATGCTTGTCGCAGTTGAATACGATCTGCCGTCCGCATGAGTTGTTCGCAAAGGCCGCGGGATTGACTGCCAAAAAAAACCCGGCAACCACTAAAAATCGCCATTTCAATAGAGCCATGTAACACCTCCTGCCCGGAGATAATACAAGATCTGCGCCGGGGGAGAGGCCGTGAATGAGATCTAGCTGAATTGAATCTGTTGAGCTGTCAAAATTTTAGACAGCCCCTGTCGATGGTGTAATCACAACAAACTGGCGTACAAGCCTGTTGATTTTCGGCGCTTCGTGAACCGCACAGGGCTTAGGAACTTAAGCCCTGAGTCGAAACTTCTATAAATAGCTATTGTGATAGTAGGCGTAGATCGCCAGATGGTCTCTGAGCCGTTCTT
>JAYWAE010000201.1:0-13881 GCA_043782715.1 Pseudobdellovibrionaceae bacterium
CAGAACCAAAGCGGCGTTCTGTCTGCTTCTACAAAATATTCGCTGCCAATTCGGCTAGTTCCGAACGTTCACCTTTGCTCAGCGAAACATGCGCCGAAATCCGTTGCCCCTTAAACCGCTCGACGGAATAAGTTAGACCCGAATTGGAAGCGTCGATGTACGGATTGTCGATTTGATAGCAGTCCCCGGTCAAAACCACCTTCGTGCCTTGGCCGGCGCGGGTGACGATGGTTTTGATTTCATGCGGAGTTAAATTCTGCGACTCATCGACGATCAAATATTGGCTTGGAATACTGCGTCCGCGGATGTAGGTGAGCGGTTCGATGTTGAGCATTCCCTGGTTGATTAGTTCCTGTGCCCGGCCCGCGGCCTTTTTGTCGGCTCCAAGCAGAAATTCGACGTTGTCAAAAATCGGCTGCATCCATGGATTGAGTTTTTGTTCGACGTCGCCCGGAAGATAACCAATATCACGGCCCATCGGAAAAATCGGCCGGCTCACCAGCAGGCGTTGAAAACGGCCTTCGTCGAGAGTCTTGTGCAAACCCGCGGCGAGCGCGAGCAAAGTTTTTCCGGTTCCGGCCTTACCGACCAATGAGACAAATAGCATCTCGTCGTTCAACAGTGCATCGAACGCGAAACTCTGCTCCATATTGCGCGGATGGATGCCCCACACACTCTCCGTCGGAGTGATCAGTGGCACGACTCGGTTTAATTTTCCATCAAAGCGCCCAATCGCGCTGTGGTTGGGATTGGCGCGGTCTTTCATGATCAAATACTGATTGGCGAACAATTTGTTTTCCGGCAGTTCGAGCCCGCGATCCTTATAGAAGCCGTCGATTTGGGCCGGGTCCAGCTCGATTTCTTTGATTCCCTTGTACATATCCTCGAGGTGGGTGTCCTCGGGGTCGTAGTCCTTGGCATCGATGCCGAAAACATCGGCTTTGATGCGCAAATTAATGTCTTTGGTCACCAGCTCGACTTCAGCGTCTTTGTTTTGCTGCATCAGACAGAAGGCGGTGGCCAAGATGCGGTGATCGGGCACGCTCAGATTCATTTCGGCGGGCAGGCCAGAGAAGGCGAAGTCCGAAATGACGTAGACAAACGAGCCGTTGTTTTCCAGGCCCACACCTTGCGCGAGTGATCCTTTCTCGCGCAGCACGTCCACGAAGCGCGAAAAATGGCGCGCATTCCGGCCGTTCTCGCCGAGATCGCGTTTGAAGCGGTCGATCTCCTCAATGACGGAAAACGGAATGTAAATATCGGCAGTTTGAAATTTATTGAGCGCCAGTGCATCGAACAAAATGACGTTGGTATCGACGACGATCTTGCGATTCAGGCGGCCGGGTAAAGTGGGCGTGAGCGACATAAGCTGGGGACCCTCCCTAAGGCTACATTCGAACTCAGATTTAGGGTGTTGTACACTTGGAAAATCGCTTACGTCTCAGCGCGTGAGTTCGCCACCCGCTGTAGGACGATAAATTCGGGTGAGAACGGCCCGTCGTGCCGGTACGAGCCACTCCGCAAGCGCCAAAAGGAATGCGGGCAGGATAGAAACCAGAATCGCCAAATAACTGGCCAAATCGAAGCCACAAGTCATCGCCCTCGAAAAGCTCGAAGCAACCCCCCGTTTCTTTCGATAGTAAAAATAGTTATGCGTGGGTGCGGCCAAATTGGCGAAGCTCAAAACATACCCGGCGAAGATGTACGTAAACGAATAACACTCGCTCTCCAATTCGAACCCCGCATGCTGCATCAAAGACGCGAGGGATACCGGGCTGAATTGGTGCAGATGATTGGGCACATCGTAGTACGTCCACTTTCCGCCGAATCCATGGGCCTGCCAAGATCCGGCGTTGGGGACGCAGATCACGACCCGGGTATGCTTATCCGCCGCCCCGCGCAGCTGGCGTAGAATTTTGCCTATCTCGAGGGCCGGGATATGCTCAAGCGAATGCCAAAGCGTCACGACGGATGGCGCAGGCAAACCGTCCGGCAGTTCACTCGTCACTTTCAAAGACAGTTTCTCACGCGCATAGGCGATGCAAGATTCAGTCACCTCGACGCCAAGGTGATCTGCGAACCGCTCTTTGTTCAGCCATAAAAATCGGCCCGGGCCGCAGCCGATGTCGAGCAGTAGATTTTTGGCAATCGCAGCTCGCAAGGTGACGTCGCGCTGGAAGCGATCGCGTACGTCCAGTCGCTTGGTCATGTCCGCATGCAGCGCCTCATTCACGATGAATTGCTGCCGCCCGCCGGCGCGCAGGATTTCGTGGCCGCAACCTGCGCAAGTTAGGTAGTCCGCGTTTTCCGATTTTACACCCGTAGCACCGCAGATAAAACAGGTGGGACTAGCGATAGCTGGCAAACAACGCTCCCCAGAAGCGAATGTTGAGCGAACGTGGAAGAAACTTCGCGGCCGTGTTCAAGACTTTCCCGCTGAATCCCAGGATCAACGTTCTTTTGTCCGCTCGCATGGCCTTGAGGATCTGCTCAGCCACCGCGTCCGGCGACTGCAGTCCGCGGCCCTCGTTCAAGACAGCGACACCCGCCTGCCCTTGAAACCCTGTACGTGTACCCGAAGGCGAGACCGTCAATACCGAATTCGTTGCCCTCAACTCATAAGCCAACGCCTCGGACCAAAGAACGACAAAACCTTTCGAAGCCGCGTAGAGCGACATACCGGGGAGCGGGTTATAAGCGACGCTGCTGCCGACGTTTACGATATTCGCCTGATCGCGCTTCAACTGCGGCAACAGAAGTTTGGTCAGCAAAACCGGTGCCCGCATATTGATGTCGATCGTCGAAAAAATCTCGGCTTGCGAAATGCTGTCGATCGACCGTTTGTAACCTACTCCGGCGTTGTTGATCAATGCCGTGATTTTTTCATCGGCTAGCGCATCGGCAAGTTTGCGAATGGCATCGGCATCGGAAAGATCGGTCTGAAACCGCTGGTGCCGCGAAAAACCCGCGAGCCTGTCGAGATTTCGGTCGACCAGAATCAATGCCTTACCCTCGCGATCCAACTGCGTCGCTAGCGCCAGCCCAATTCCGCTATTGGCACCGGTGATGATGTGCTTGCCGTTCCACTTCGCATGCGTGCGCAAGACGTCTTGAATTCCTTCATTAAGACGAATGGGCTTAGTTACGGAAAAATCGGTGAGAAAATTTGCTTCGTCGGCGCATAGATAATCGAGGAAGAGACTGCTCAAGGCCAAAGGCAGATACGCATGCAGGCGCGAGAGAAAGAAAGCGAATCGCGGCACGGGCAACTGCTTGGCGCGCGCCCTGAACATTTTTTCGCTGAGGGTGGAGAATATTTCGCCGATCGATAGGTTTTCAGTCCACGCGAAATAGGTTTTGCCGACAATGCGAGGATTCCCCGGGACTCGTGCCAGCGCCGCCGCTAGGTCCTGAACGTGAATGAGCGACACCCGTCCTGGGAATGCCAGGCGGCCGATTTTAGAACCGCGTGCGAGCATGCTTACGAATTGGCTGATGTGAGAATTCAGCCGCATATCTTCCCCGTATATCCACGTGGCTCGCAGAATTGTCGCAGGCACGCCGCTGGCCCGGATATATTCCTCACCCCTGAGCTTCGATCGCCCATAAGCGGAGCGCGGCGAGCAGCGGCTCTCACGGTTCAGAGGTTTTCGGCACCGGTCGCCCGGCGCGCGGTCGGCCGATCCGATCGAGCTGATGAAGACAAAATTTTTGAGCCGCGGGCTGGACTTGAGAATGTCGGTGAGAACCTTGGTCGGCTGATAGTTATCGGCCTCCGCCGCTTCGGCAGTTGCCGAAAAATCCGCATTTGCCGCGATATGAAAGACGTAATCGCAGTCGAGAATCGTGGAAGAGTGGGAGTTCAAGGAATTCAGGTCACCGGCCAAGCACGTCACTCGCCGGTCATCACGCAGCTCGCGCGCCAAAGGTGAACGTGCCAACAGAAACAATTGCAATTGCGCATCGGAACCGGCGAGCAGGGACTTCACGCAGGCTTTGCCGAGGAATCCGGTGGCCCCCGTGATAAAGATCTTCATCTGCAAAGATTAATTGAACGGCCGGTTCAGATCAACCAAACCTCGACTTACGTCTTCAGCGCGAGAGGTTCGACACCATGATGTCGCCGGAATCGCTCTCGAGACTCGCGCTGACAGTTTCGATGAACTTGACCAAGTGGTGGAGGGCGGAGTCGTTGACGGAGCCCTTCACAAAATTGACGCCATGGCGAAACGAGTTCTCGCCCTCGACGGCGCGGATATTCTGCACGGTCACCAGAAAGCCGAAGTAAGTCTGTTGGTTCAAGTACACGCGCATGGCGATCTCCTCGCCGATCATGAAGTGGCCCGAGCCCTCTTGCACGTCAAAGCCCAAGCCGGTTTCGGAAATATCATGAAGAGCGACCTTGAGCAGGCCCTTGCCCTGCACCAGCGCGCAAGCGCCGATGAACTCCGTTAAGATCGTGCGCTTCACTTTGCGGCGCTCTTGGCTCAGCATTTCATTGCGCGCTTCGGTCATGTCAATCACGGGAGCAGTGGCCTTCTTGCCGGCACCCTTGATGGCCTTACTGGACTTCTTCAAGCGGCTGGTGAGGTCGATCACATTCTTCATATTTGAGTTCCCCCTGACAGGGAATTTATCGGTTGAAAAGCGTAACAACTTGAGATGAACCGACCCTTGTATCAAAACGAGACGGCAACAGCTGGACCTTAGACCAAGGCCGGTTTCACAGACGGAAGAGATTCAGACACAATATTGAAAGATGAAACACCTGCGACATTACGGCATACATTTGCTTTGGCTCATTCCCTTGGCATTTTTGTTGGAGACCTCCATCCGCCGCATGGCCGAGCCGGATTTATTTTTTTACTACGCCCTCGTCGAATACTATCTCAAGAGCGGGACCTGGCCGCACACGGATCCCTTTCTCTACACCTTACCCAACGACACTTTGATGACCGCGCACCAATGGCTGGGATATTGGATTTACTATCTCCCCTATCAATATTTCGGCTGGGCCGGTCCGATCGTATTGAAAACTGTTTTTGTGTCCCTGTTCATCGTTTTGCCGCTTTGGGCGATGTGGAAAAAACGGGTCGCTCCACCACCTTACTTCGTGCTGGCTTGGACGCTGGCGATATTCATTTCGCATCATCGCTTTCGTGAACGGGTGAGCCTATTCGGCGATATTCTAATTCTCACCCTCACGATGGGCTTGTTGTGGTGGCGTGAAAAACGCTGGTTTTGGTACGCGCTGCCGCCGGTATTTTTGCTGTGGACCCAAATGCACCCGTCGTGGCCGCTAGCCTGGGTGATTTTGATCGCGTCCTTCGTCACACGCCGGCCTTCGACGTGGGAAAAGCATCAACTCATCTGCGCTGGCCTTTGCTTCGTCATGCCGGTTTTCAATCCGCTCGGCATCGACGGCTTGCTTTATCCATTCCTATTCGCGCGCGACATCGAGCCTTATTTGCGCCAGTACGTCGTCGAGTGGTTGCCGCTCACCGACATGCGCTTATGGGGTTACAAGTTTTTATACGTCTCTTTTATCACCCTGATTCCGTTCACCGGTTGGCGCCTTTGGCAGCAGCGTAAACAGGCCGAATGGTTTGAGTGGTTCGTGTGGTTGCTGGCGTTCGCGCTGACGGTGAAGTCCGTGCGTTTTGGTTTGATGGCTCAAGGTATTCTGCTCGCGCAAATCGTGCACTGTGAATTGCGCCGGCCTCTGGCCAAAACTCGTGGATTCAATCACTGGTGGGTGACCGTGGTTGTGGCCTTGAGCAGTGCGGGCATTTTGTTCACCAAAGAGTATATGAGCAATAGCTGGCGCATTCCCATCTGGGATCGCTTCCGCGTCGAGACCGGCTACTTTCCCGAGGCCGCCGTAGACGCACTCAACGTGGCCATGCCACATATGCACATCTTCAATTCCTTCGGCTTCGGCGGCTACCTCGCTTGGCGCTGGAAAGGCAATCCGCCAATTTATTTCCATGGCTTCTCGACCAATTTCGAATTCTACGAAAAGTACTACAACGGCCCGCAATATGGACGCGGCCAATTCGATGCTACGGTGAAACGCTATGACATCGGCGTTTTTCTACTCAGCAAGCTCGGCAACGACAATGGATTTATCGACATCCTGCGAACCCACCCCGATTGGCAGAACATTCGCGAGGATGATGCGTGCGTGATCTTCGCCAAGAAGGACCCACGGGTTTTCCCATGAACCTGAATTTTCTGACGGGAACGGCGGCGGAGCTGATCAAGATCTACCCGCTCATCCGCATGGCATTTGAGCGCGGATACGCCGTTCGCGTGGTGATGACCGGACAATCGCGCGAAAATTTTATGATGCAATATCGGGACTTCAAGCTGCCGGAAGAAAAATTGTTTCCGCTGCTTGAGAGCCGTGGCGATTTGGAAAAGGCGAGCTCGGCGATGCGCTGGTTCGGACGCGTTCTTATGATCACGCCAAAATCTTTCCGCGCCAAACTCCTGCTTGGATCGCCGCAAGACTTTGTGGTGGTGCATGGCGACACCCTTTCTACTTTGGCGGGAGCTTGGCTGTCCTGGCGGGCGGGTATAAAGGTGATCCACGTGGAAGCGGGCCTTCGCTCACCTAGCCTGTTCAATCCCTTTCCAGAAGAAATCAACCGCCGCTTGGTCTCGCGTTTCGCCAGCCTGCACATGGCACCTGATCTCAGAGCGCAGCACAATCTCGAGCGCGCACGGGTTCGCGGTACTGTCGTCAACACCGGCGGCAATACGCTGCTCGACGCCGTTCTGCTCAGTGCACAAGCGTCAACGAAGGCCGAAAAGCCGTTCGTGCTCACCAACCTTCACCGATTTGAAAATCTCAATTCGGCGGAGCGCTGGCAGAAGATTGTCGACACGGTCGTAAGCGCCGCCAAGCAAATGCAGGTTATTTTCATAGCCCACCCTCAAACCCGGCATAAGTTGAATGAAGACCCGGCGGCCATGAAGCGGCTGCAAGAGGCGGGGGTCGAGATACGCGAGCGCATGCCTTTTTCCTCGTTCATCGCGCTGCTTAAGAACGCCAGTTACCTGATTAGTGACGGCGGCAGCAACCAGGAGGAATGCTCCTATCTGGGCAAGCCCTGCCTGCTGATGCGCGAATCGACGGAACGCCAAGAGGGTCTGGACGGATGCTGTTTACTGAGCCGATTCGAACAAGAAAAAATCAATGCCTTTCTTGCTGACCCCGAACGGTTTCGCAGGCCGGATGCGCTGGCGGGCGGCAGCCCGAGCCGCAAAATTCTCGACGCCCTTCAGGCTTAAGTCGCGCTAAAGCTGGACCAACATCTTGTACTGTTTTGAGGCACTCTTGACGATACGTTATCTATGAACGTGCTCGTCACCGGCGGTGCCGGTTACATCGGAAGCCATACGGTCGAAGCGCTGCTTGAAGCAGGGCACCAGGTTACGGTCATCGACGACCTATCCAACGGCCACCACGAGGCCGTTTCTCCACGCGCGCATTTCGAACGCGCAAGTTTGGCCGACGCCGGAACCATTCAGCAAATTCTCCGGCGCCGTAAAGTGGACGCCGTATTGCACTTCGCGGCATTCATCGAAGTCGGCGAGAGCGTCCAGGAGCCCGGCAAGTATTTTCAAAACAACTTCTCCAACACGCTTAACCTTTTGCAAGCCATGCGCGCGACCGGCGCCAACAAAATCGTTTTTTCTTCGACGGCAGCCGTGTACGGAAATCCCGAATCCACTAAAATCTCGGAATCGCATTCGACCCGGCCGATCAATCCCTACGGCCGTAGCAAACTTATGGTCGAAATGGCGCTTGAGGATTTTAGTAAAGCCCATGGCTTCGACGTGACCGTGCTCCGCTACTTCAATGTCGCGGGTGCATCGCCACGCGTGAGTATCGGCGAAGCGCATACGCCGGAGACTCACCTTATCCCTCTCTTATTGGAATCAGCCGCCTCGGGGGCCTGCAATGCCAAACTCTTTGGCTCCGACTACGACACCGCCGATGGCAGCTGCGTCCGTGACTATGTCCACGTGGACGATCTTGCACGGGCACACATTCTCGCGGCCCAGCAGGGAAATGGCCAGCGCTTTGCGGTCTACAACGTCGGTAGTGAAGCGGGATTTTCCGTACGCGAAGTCATTTCTGCCGTCGAAAAAGTGACGGGCAAAAAGTTGAATATCCAGGTGCAAAAACGTCGCGAAGGTGACCCCGCAAGGCTTGTCGCCGACAGCACCAAAATCCGCCGCGAATTGCAGTGGCAGCCAGTGCACCCCGAATTGGAAACGATGATCCAACACGCCTGGGCTTGGCACAGCCGCCCTGTTTTTGCATACACTGGCAAAAAATCGGCCTAAATTCCCCGTTTCTGCATTCGTTTTAATTTACCGGCGATGGCTTGGAGCCGTGGACGAACAAAATATTTTTGTTCAAAGTGGCGTAATCATCAGGCAATGCAAATGGCCCGAGACGTCCCGACTTCAGATGATAGGCGCGATAACCAAGGCCGCTCAACGTACTCCATAGCTCCGCGACATCTTGGCCATGCAACTTTGAGGTCGGCTGGTTGAATTCAATGACCAGATCAGGCTTTAAACTCTGCAACGTATTTTGCGCGCCCTTGAGCGCCATGGCCTCGGCTCCTTCGATATCCATTTTTATCAAACCCAGGCTAGTTATGTTTCTGTTTTTACAAAAGTCATCAATCGTAATGGTGGCCACGCGCTCTGTAGTTTCTCGCTTACCGGCTGAAAAAATGGAATTATTTCCATGCGTGTCCGGACTGAGAAATAGATCAATGGACTCGCCCGAACGGTTGAATACGGCCAGGTTCGCGACTTCTATATTCTTGATTTTATTTTTGCGGATGGCTTGTTCAATCGAGTTGCAGCAGTGCGAGGACGCCTCTATCGCAAAAACCTGGCTCGCAACATCACAGATGCTCAAACAGAAATTTCCAACATTGGCGCCAATATCCAGAAATGGTTGGCCTTGAATTCGCTCGCGAATCAATTTCACCCAAGGCCGCTCATACACGCCGTCCATGTACATCCAATATTGAACAAAATCGCCGACATTGAGATTGACCAAGTTCCCCGAGAACGACAGCTTCGACTCAAAGGACAGCTTTTTGCCTTCTATCGTTTTAAATAAAACATATTTAATTAAATGCGGGGTCGGTTTGGCTATTTTTAAAACGGTCTGAATGAAAGCATTAAATTGCCCGTTCATACACTTTCGCGGCGTTTCGCTTCGGCTCCGATTTGTACATCTGGCCCTACGCCACGTTGGCGGTTTTGCGCCGCCCTCTCTTCGCGATCCTTGGCCAGTATTGCCTTGCGGCCTTCGGCCTGCGTCCACATACTGACGATGTCTTGGATCTCTTGCGCGCTCCATTGGGTGCTTGGATAAATTTTCGGATGGGCGGCTCGGACACGCTCAACCTCGGCCACGAAATTCTCCTGCACCGGTGACTGTGACAACTGGCCGCGGCCCGATTTGAGCACCAGCCACACTCTCTCCGCCAGCGCACGCGGGTCGCGCACGGATAGGGTGACCTCGGGATAGCTCCCGTAATGGCAGCCGCCGCAGTTTTTAATAATGTCCTGAACGTCGCCCCGAGCTTGAATCTTTCCGCTCTTATACAGGCCCACAAACTGATCGTCGTAAACCATCGGCGGCTCTGCCAAAGTGTAGTCACAGCAAGTCGACATGGCGCCGTTCGGTCGAATGGCAAAATACAAATTCGGGCTGTCGCAAACTCCATCTTTCCGCCAGGTGGGGCCGTTGCCTTTTAAAAATGAAACACTGCTCTCGATAAAACGCTCGGAGTCGAAAATCGGTGCGCCTGCGCGCTTCATTGCCTTGAGTTGGTTGCTCACTGAGTCCAGCTCGGCATATTCGTCCGTGTGGAAATTAAACAACCGGTCATAGCTTCGGAAACCCTTTGGCATCTCGACCGGAGCAATATGCACCGGCACGATCGAAACATACCATCCAATTCGCTGGGCGAAGTCCACTATGGCCGGGATCTCGCGATAATTGAACCGGCTCATCACCGTGCCGAAACTCAATATGGACGACTGCCTGCGGAAAATTTTGCTAATTCGCTCCAAAGTCTCGATCGCATTTTTGGCGCTACCTGGGACGGCGTTGATATAATCAAACTTTTCGAACTCCAATGAATCGATGGACACATTGATGTCGCGCGCACCGGCATCGTAACACGCTTGCAGCTGTTCTTCGGTCGCGAATCTGGTCCCGGCGGTCTGCAACCGCACGTTCATGCCGTTGGAGACAAAAGCTTCGACGATCTGAGGCAAATCTTTGCGCATAAACGGCTCACCGCCGGTGAGCAGAACAATGCCCGCGCCGATTTTGCGCAGATTTTTGGCCGCCCGCCGAACCATGTCGATGTCCATCTCGGCAATGCGTGAATTGGTTTCCACGATATTGCACTGACGGCACATCAAATTGCAGCGGCCGGTGATGTAATATTGAATGTAGTACGGACTTTTTTTGGTGAGTATCGCCTTGAGGATGGATTTGTTCGTCTGCCAACTAAACATTTTTTTTAGGCTCACGGCAAATCACGACGACATTCCAGCAAAGCCATTTCAGAGGTGGAATCACGGCGAGCAGAAAACGATCCACGGCGGCCAGAGGCTGATAGAGCCAACGCCATTTTTCAGACTCATCGACAACAGCCTTCCAAAAACGGACTTTGTTGGGATTGCGGCGCTGCACGAAAGCCATGAGAATGAAGATCACCAGAGTCGAGAGCCAAAAACATTTAATTTCAGAATGCGCGAATCGCGATCTGAGGGCCGCCACGTCGCTGCGGGTGAGCGGATGCTCATCCTCCGTGCGCACTTCCATGGCCATGCGCCGGTAGACGTTGATCACAGGATTGTAAGCAACCGGATCCCAGGACACCAGCGTGCCCTTCGCTTTCAAGTGCGGCAGCAGCACGTCCAACGTCTCCGCAATGGCCACATGATGAAAAAGATTGCCAACGTAAATCACATCGAACTGTTCGCCCGGCGCCAACCCGAGCGATTCGGACGCGGCTTTGTGCGTGCGCAGACGCACTTTTCGGCTTTCGGCGAGCGCGGCCGTCGCGTTCAGCATTTCACCGCTCAGATCGACCGCGGTCACGTCGGCGCCGCGCATGGCGAAATAAACGCTCGCCTCTCCGAGGCCGCAACCGAGATCCATGACCTTTTTGCCGGATACGTCACCTAATGTGGTGTGAATAAACCTCAGCTCAGGGCTGGTCAGTGCTTCGTTGACATGAACGGGATCGGGCAATTCGGAAAGTGAACTTTTGGCCCACGCATCGTGAAAATCCCGTTCTCGCTCAATACGCGAAGCACTGCTCAATTGGCTTCCTTCCGGATCGCAAGACGTGGCGCGCGAACGTTTTCTTTACGCAAAATATAGCGAGGACGCCGCTGCAGTGAATTGTGCACACGCCCGAGGTAGGTACCGATGATCCCCACCACCAAGAGCGTAGTCGATTGCCCGAAGGTGATGGCGACGACGATCGAGGCCCATCCCGGAATCGATTGGCCGCTCCAATACAATTTAAACGCCAGTGCCGCAAACAGCATGCAGCAAACCACGCCAAACAGTCCGAAATAAACTGCCAGGCGCAGCGGAAACAAACTAAAACTGATGATCGCCTGGACCGCGAAACGGAACATGGCGCGCATCGGATACTTGGTGGCGCCATGCTCGCGCGCCTGGCGCTCGTAGGGGAACGCGACCTGAGTGAATCCGACCCAAGCCACTAGTCCACGCAGAAACGGCTCACGCTCGGTCAGCCCCGATACGGCTTCGCACACTTCGCGAGTCATGATGCGAAAATCTCCCGTATCGCGCGGAATGTCGACGCCTGACATGAAATTGAGTACCCGATAAAAGAACCAAGCGGAGAATTTTTTGAACGGCCCTTCACCCTTGCGCACGATGCGCTGGCCGAAAACCACGTCGGCGTTCTTTTGATCTAAACTTTGAATCATCTCGACGAGCAGTTCGGGTGGATCTTGCAAGTCGGCGTCGATGATTCCGATCAGATCCCCGGTGACGGCTTCCATTCCGGCGAACACCGCCGCCGAATGGCCAAAGTTGCGCGAAAAATTCAATACGACGCACGAGCAGTGGGGAGTGGAGACGAATTTGCTGCGCTCACTGCGCAGAACGGCGTCGGAACCGTCTTGGCTGCCATCGTTTACGAAAATAAATTCGGTTTCGTCTATGCTGGCGTTCTCATATAACAATCCTGCAACAGTGCGCAGCCGCTCACAGGTGAAGGGCAGCGCATCGACCTCGTTGTAAACAGGAATCACCAAGCTAAACTTGCGCATACTTGTGCACGCTCTCCGCGAATCGGTTTACTCAACTTAAATTTTACCTTCGTCCTGAGTGTAAACAAGTCCGGAAACCCTGCGGGTCACCGACCCGGAAAGTCCTGGTCCAGTCGAGACCAGCCCGTATCTGGACGGCCGGACAAGGGCCGGGCCGATTCAACTAACGCGGGAAAATTCCGATAATGAGACATGGCCCAGGATGCTTTTAATTTCAAACGCGCCAAACTCAGCATTGTCGTGCCCGTATTCAACGAGGCCCGCCAGATCACGCGCAATTTGGATTTGCTCCTGGATGAAGTCGAGCGCTATTTTGAATACTTTGAAGTGATCGTGGTCTCCGACGGCAGCACCGACGGCACCAATGCCAAAATACTTTCGCTCAAACATCCGGGTGTGCGCCCGGTGATCGTCGAGAAAAACACCGGCAAAGGCAATGCCGTACGCGCCGGATTCCAAAAAGCCGCCGGTGACTACGTGCTGTTTATCGACGGCGGGATGGAGATACATCCCAAAGAGATCCGCATTTTCATGGGCTTGATGTCGCTCTACGAGTGCGACATCGTCGTCGGCTCAAAACGCCATCCGCAATCGCGCGTGCAATACCCGTGGTACCGCCGCTTTCTCAGCTGGTGCTTTCAACAAGTCGTGAGGATGCTGTTTAAAATCGACGTCACCGATACGCAAGTCGGGATCAAACTTTTCCGCCGTGATGTCGTCGATGCCGTTCTGCCTTATTTGGAAATTAACCGCTATGGCTTCGACCTCGAGCTGCTTTCGCTCGCCCAGCACATGGGTTATGGCCGCATTCTCGAAGCTCCGATTCGCCTCGACTACTTCGATACGACCAAGCGCTTTATCCTCACCGACTTGTACCACGTGCTCAAGATCAGCTACAGTTTGTTCCGCGACACGTTTCAGCTCTATATGAAATTACGTAAGATCAAGAGCGTGATTCATCCCACCTTAGAAAAGGCCGAGAAGCGCGCCGGATAATCCGTGCACACCGCATGCGGTTTAAGTTTTAGAATTTCCCGCCAGCGCTTTTCCAAAGCTTCCAGACTTTCGGCGTCTTGGTGCTTCTCCGCCTTGTGCAGTTCTGGCGATATGACCGCGACCATAAAACCATTGTTTTGAAAGGTAGTGATGGTCTCCTCGTACAATGCCTTGCTTTTGCCATCGACCGCAGCGCGATCCCACTCGTCCAACCAAACCCAGTTATAGGGTCCATCCTGACCGAGAATATCTTGCGGCGCGAATAGAGTGCCGTGGGCTACGGATTGAAAGCGCTGCACATCAAAAGCATGGGCTACCGAAGGCGCTAGGCCAATCCCCGGGCAAGCCTTGCGCAAAAATCCCGCCGTTGACACTTTGAGGTCGAAAATCAAAATGCGTTGGAAAATATTTCGCTGCGGGAGCAGCGATTTGGCCAGGGCTTTGGTGAACGTGTCATTCTGATTTTGACCCTTGAGATGAATCGCAAGCATAGCGCTCGGAAACTCGTTGGCAAGA
>JAYWAE010000202.1:0-13807 GCA_043782715.1 Pseudobdellovibrionaceae bacterium
GACGTGAACACCCAGCTTTATTTAGCGTCGAAAAAGAAGCTACAGGAAGTTCAGTTTATTCAAGCCGACACAGTCAATGATCTAGTTATGCTGGTCAACCCGCGCTTGCCCCAAGTGCCAATTGGTATGCCGATCTTTCGCATGTTCATCTACGCCGCCTTCGTCGGCGGTTTTCTCGGTTGGCTGATCATTCTGCTCAGAGACTCCTTTATTCACACGGTACGTGGCCGCCGCGACTTTGAAGGTAGCGGTGTGGAATTTCTTTCTGGTGTAGCTTTGACCATTCCGGCCCCCACTCGAGCGAGCGATGACGGCGCACTCAAGGTGGTCTCGGTCGTACGCCGGGAATATGACAACTTGATGGCGGAGCGCTCGCCCATGCTGGTTCTGGAGAAAGCGCCCGAGAGTTACGGAGCTGACAACTTCCGCGCTCTGCGCATGAAGCTTTTGGCCACCTTGAATTTTGCTGCCAAAGGCGACGGCATTCTCGGCAAAGTGATCATGGTCTCCGGCCCGGTCGCGGGCTGTGGCAAGTCTTATGTCGCCGCCAATTTGGCCTCGGCCATTGGGCGTTCAAATGTCAATACGCTCTTGGTGGATCTCAATCTGCGTAATCCGACGCTCAGCAAATTTTTCCCTTCTGTTCAGGTAGTGAAGGGAATTGAGGCGCTTGAGGGCGGCGGCACCGATGGCGAGAGCCTAATCGTAAACGGCGGGCCTTCATTGGATCTTTTGCTTTCCGCGAAAAGCGCCGCGCATCCACCGGATCTTTTGGAAAGCAAGGCTCTGCATGAGCTCTTCGATCACCTGCGTTCAAAATACGATGTAATTGTTGTCGATTCGCCCGCGATTCTTGGTTCGATCGATGCCTCACTGATTGCCAGCTTTGCCGATGCTGTAGTCATGGTCGCCGGATATCAACGTACCTTTGCTGAGGACGTCAAACTCGCCGCAAGTAGTTTAAGCGTTTCGGGCGCCAAGCCGATTTACGGCGTCATCAACCTGCTCAATCCCGAGAACGGCCACCGCGCAGCGGCTTAGCCCTTGGTAGACCTCGTCAGCGCCTTCCCCTAGAGTCATCCTTATGCAAACAGTGCGCACCGCCAGGCACCCCAAGGGGTTTCAAATTGAATTTGATCCCGAGCCTCATCACTATCTGTTGGATGGCAAACAGCTGACTTCTGTTACCAAACTGATTCAAAAATGGTTTCCACAGTTTGACGCCGAAGCGGTCGCGAAGAAGAAAGCCGATCGTGAAGGCGGTAGCTTTGAGTCCCTCCTAGCCGAGTGGAGCCGAAAGCGCGACGAAGCGGCGTCTTTCGGGACGAAGATTCATTTGATGGCGGATAAAATCTTGCAGGAGAAAGACGATCGTGCCGCAGATGCATTGGTTGAGTCCGAGCGCGAGCGGTCCTATCTGGCCGCCGTTCGCGAGGCGCTGGTGCGAATTGGGCGCGGTTACGAGGTGGTAGAGTCTGAGAAAATCGTTTTTTCACCCGGCAATATGGTCGCGGGTACGGTGGACTTGCTTTTGCGCAGCCTAACGACCGGAGAGTATGTGATCGCGGACTGGAAAACCAATCGCGAAATTAAGTATGAAAGCTTCCGCCAAGAAATGGGATTGGGACCGTGCCGGAAGCTGCCGAATTGCAATTTCAATCACTACTCATTGCAGGCCTCGGCGTATGGTGAACTACTCACCAGTGAAGGGTACATAGAGATGTCCACAAGCGTACGCGGCGTGCTTTTGCATTTGAATGAAAGGCCTGGCGGGCAGGTGGTCTGCGACTACGTCAAAACCAAGAACTTAGCCGCAGAGTTCAGAATGATTCTGGCGTCCTCAACATAACGACGGCACGCGCTGTTCCGCCGATAACCGGCACGCAGGCTACCTGATTGGCCACACGCTCGCCGAAGCCTGGGAAAAATTCACTCGCATGCCATTCTATACCGGCTGCAGAAATCGACGGCTTGGCGGCGCTTGGATAAGCGTGAAAGCGTGCCTCGGCGTTTTTGTAAATTCCAAATATTTGATCGACAACATTCAATTGATTGGAATTGAGCGTCCAGGTGCGCCGATGCACCGGCCGGCCGCGTAGGCGGCGGTAGCCATCATGTGAAGCGATGAGTATTAAGCCAGCATCCGTTTCACGGCATTCGTGCACGGTCGTCCGAGCACGGCGCGCGACGCGAAAGCGTGACCAAACCTCCGATGAATTTTCACCATTGATACAGACCGTATTGTGGCTGGCGGTGCCCCGCTGAAGGTCGCGTAATTCTTGGTCCCAATACGTCGACGTCCCGGAGTTGACCAGCAAGCGCTTTTGATCGATCGATAGTTCGAAGCTGAGCGAATCCGCATGTGCGTGGCCGGGCAACTCATCAGGACCTATCGGGCCGGCATCGCAAAGAAGCAAGACGCCATCTCGAGCGTATCGGACGTAGCCACTATCACGCAAAAAAGTTAGGCCATCGGCCGGAGCCGCCGCATGAATTTGCAGGTGGTGGGCGTAGGCCAATATTTTTTCCGGTGGGCTGGCGATGCCGATAGCGGCGTCGTTAAAAAAAGCGATTTCTCCATCTCCATGACACATGCACCGCAACCAACGCAGCATGGATGCCGCTTTCTCTGCAAAGAATTCGCGGTCGGCATGCAGACTGATCCAGCCGCGCGCGCGCGCCGCTTCAGTCAATTCCAAAAGGTCCTGGGTTAAAATCGCATGGTACATCGGCGAGCGTTCGTAATGTCCACCGTCAGCGAGGACCTGCCGGGTGATTTCCCGGCGCAGCAGCGCCCGGCCGGTGGCGAGCCACTCACTCGCTTCCTCACCTTTAAAGTAGAGGCCGCAGAAGATCAGCGCCTTGGCATTGGCCCATAAGTGGTTGCCTCCCAGATGATATTCGAGCGAAGCGTGCAAATGCCGTACTTGATGAGCTAAGCTGTCGCGTGCGCCGGCGGTGAGTGCGCCTGTGCGCCAATCCCATTTGATCCAATTCACCAGACGCAGTGATATCGTGTAGGCTTCCCAGCCGTAGCCTTCGCCCGCTGGGTTATCGGCGATCCAACGATCGATCCAGTGCCGGTGTTGCTCGAGTCGTGCTTCCGTCCCAGCGGAATTTAGATCGTCGAAGTAATGCAGGTTGAAAGTCCAGAGCGGATCGCGGCCGTCCGCATTCCAGTCCAGCGGAGCATTTACGCTATGAGTTTGCGCTAGAAATGTAAATGTACCGGGGCCGATCATCGAATCGCGGTTGAGCGGTCCGCTGAGACGTATAGGTGCATGCACGGACGGAGCGGGTTTCAGCGCGACTCGTGGCCGCCATAGCCGGCGGCGTAGACGGTTGGTGATTTGCTGCGCTTGCAGGTGGCGGATTGTGTTGAAGTAGAGCAACCCCCGCTGCAACATCGGCTTAGCCGGCGCGGCGTATGCGGACCGGCGTCTCCTCGGTTTCGTAGTACTTCATCAAATTTTTGTAGTCGGGGGTGTCTGGAACAAAGAATTTCACACCGAGAGGAATTTTGTCTCCGGTTTTTTTCAGTTCAAGGCGGTCGAGCAGGCTGGCGAATTCGCTCACCAGTTCCGTGCGCGCGGCTTGAAAGCTGGAAGCCTGTTCAAAGAGCAAGATCACGGTGTATGAGCCGGCCATATTGCATTTTGCATTGCCCGGCAGATTGCGGACAATCGTGCCAAGGTCCGAGATAAAACCGTTGACCTCTATAAAGCCGCGATTCTGCAATTCTTTGTAGTAAGTCACCAAGTCGATGGCCACCGCGTAAGGCTTGCGCCCCTGCGGCGCGATGGATGGTTCAACCGGTAGATGAGTGGGGATCAACGATTTGCTAAGCATAGAAATTTGCCGCGCCAGCCTGCCCTCGAGGTAGAACACAGCCCCAAGTAAGGTGGCCGGTGCCGTCAACAATAGTGCAAAGCGAAGAAGAAATGGATCGGCGTCGCGATAAGCCGTTAAGTAAGCCGCACCGGAGCAGAAGATGGCGGCTCCACAAATAATCATAAGCGCCTGAGGAACCGAAAAACCTAGTTTAAGCAATTTGTGGTGCAGGTGATCGCGATCGCCCTTGAACAGATTGCTGCCCCATTGAAATCGGCGCAGCATCGAAAGCACGGCATCCATAAGCGGAAACGCAAAAACGAACAAGGCGGGAATATACTCATGACCGGTTTGTGGCAAGGGTTGAGTGGCGGCGGCGGCGCCGAGCAAAAATCCCAGCGTCGTACTACCGGCGTCACCCAAGTAGGCTTTCGCGCGCGGCAAATTGTACCAAAGAAATCCTAAGCATGCGCCGGTGATTGCCACCAGTTGTGGAGTGTCGGCTGACTCAGGAGTGAGTGCGATTAAACCCGCGGCGGCGATCGCACAAAAGCTCGTGGCCACTCCGTCCATTCCGTCGATCATGTTCATTGCATTGATCAAACCGCACATCCAAAAACCAGTGAGCAGCATGGCCGACCAGTGATTGACTCCGGCGCGCTCGAGGATCAGCCCACCTACGGGCTGCGCATACAACCACCCGCCTACGCTGACGACCTGCACGGCAAATTTCGGCCAGGCCCTGAGTTCAAAGCGGTCGTCGAGCACTCCCAAGACTAAAATCGGCAGAGCGAAGAGAAAAAGCTTTGCGTCGTAGCCGTAGAGCACCGTGGCGGTGAGTGCACTGAGGTAAATGCAAAGTCCGCCGACTAAAGGAATAGTCAAGCTCTTGCGGCGGAAGTCGGTGGCGGAGACGATTTTGAGTTTGCGGCAGAGCGCGATTAACGGAATGCCGAGCACCAGCGCGAGCACGCCGGCGGTCAATGGAAATGCGAAAAACGATACCGATTGCATCTATATCTCTTATCGTTTTTTTGCGGCTGCTTCTTAATGGTACATCGGTCGTGTTGTTGCTCTCTCGATCCAAGACGTGAGCTTTTTGTCCACGCTAGACATCAACTAGACCTGAGCCAAGTCCGCTCGCCGGTCTTGCCAAAATCGCGACTTAAAGGCGAAAATGATACTCATGGCATATTTTAAAATTCCTCCACCTGTAGACCTTTCCGATTATAGCGGGCCAGCGGCTACGCTCAAAGCTAAGTATGGATTGCCAACGCAAGTTTTATTTTGCAAACAGTGCGCGATCTCGAATCAGCGGCCCAATTCGGCGGTTGAGTATGAGCACACTGCGGAATCTAAAAAAAGCACAATTCATTTTAACGAAGCTGGCGTCTGTGATGCTTGTCTGCAGTCACAGCAAAAGAAGCAAACCATCGACTGGTCTTCGCGCGAGAAAGAGCTCGTCGAATTGTGCAATCAGCATCGCTCGAAGGACGGTTCATATGATTGCGTCGTGCCGGGTTCGGGCGGTAAGGACAGCTTCTATGCGTCGCACATGCTCAAATATAAATACGGAATGCATCCCCTGACCGTGACCTGGGCGCCGCATATTTACACCGACTGGGGCTGGAAGAACTTTCAGTCGTGGTTGCACGCGGGTTTCGATAATTTCCTGATGACACCAAACGGGAGGGTACATCGGCTACTGACCCGTCTCGCCGTTGAAAATCTGTTTCACCCGTTCCAACCGTTTATTTTTGGGCAAAAGGCGTTGGCTCCGAAGATGGCGATTCTGCATAATATCCCATTGGTATTTTACGGGGAAAGCGAAGCCGAATACGGCAATCCTATCCAATCGACCGAAACTGCTAAGCGCGACTGGTCTTACTTTACCGCCGCCGATCAATCGAAGATTTATTTAGGAGGGACATCTCTAAAGTCTCTCAAAACTGATTTCGGGCTTGATGAAAATGAGTTGCAGCCCTATATCCCGGCCGATCCTGTGCAGATCCAACAAAAAAAGATCGAGGTCCACTACCTCGGTTACTATTTAAAATGGCATCCGCAAGGGTGCTACTACTATGCGGTCGAGAACGGCGGCTTTCAAGCGGCGCCCGAGCGGACGCCGGGCACATACAGTAAATACAATAGCATTGACGATAAGATCGATGATTTTCATTACTATACAACATTTATTAAATTTGGAATCGGTCGCGCCACCTACGATGCGTGCCAAGAAATCCGCTCCGGTGAAATCGACCGGGCCGAGGGTCTAGCACTGATCAAGAAGTTCGATGGCGAATTCCCCACCCGTTTTGCGGACGAGATTTTTAATTATCTTTCCATCCCTGCGGAACAGTTCCCAGTGGCCTCTAAGCGGTTTGAGCAACCGGTGCTCAATCGTGAATATTTCAATAAGCTTGCGGATAAATTCCGCTCGCCGCATTTGTGGAAATTCGAGAACGGAACGTGGCAGGTTCGTCATCACGTGTGGACCTGATCTGATGTTGAGGATTATCGCGCGTTTAGATATTAAAGCCCCCAATTTAGTTAAGGGCGTGCGTTTAGAGGGTTTGCGCGTTATGGGCGCACCCGGTGAATTCGCCAAGCGCTATTACGAAGCGGGGGCGGATGAATTGATCTACATGGATATCGTCGCGAGCCTCTACAATCGCAACAGCTTGCTGGATTTGGTCGAGGCCACTGCCCAAAATATTTTTATCCCTCTAACGGTGGGCGGTGGTTTGCGCTCGGTCGACGACGTTAAGAAACTCTTACGGGCTGGAGCCGACAAGATCGCCATCAACACGGCCGCGACGCGGGATCCAAACTTGATTTCGGAAATCGCACATCGCTTTGGCTCCCAGTGCGTAGTTCTATCGATCGAAGCCAAGCGGCATGGGCCGGGACATTGGGAACCCTATACGGACAACGGCCGCGAACATACCGGCCTCGATGTCATTGAGTGGGCGCGCAAAGGTGAGCAGCTTGGCGCTGGCGAAATTTTGCTCACGTCGGTTGACCAAGAAGGTACGCGCTCAGGCTTTGACGTGGAGTTGACCAAAGCTGTATCTTCCGTCGTAAAAATTCCCGTGATTGCGAGCGGTGGCATGGGAAAAATGGAGCATTTCAAGCAAGTCGTCGAAGTGGGCGGTGCCGACGCTGTGGCCTTCGCCGATATTCTTCATCACCGACGCGCCACGATCCCGGAGATACGCGATTTCGCGCAAGCCAACCATTTGGCGGTGCGGAATTTTCCATGAACCAAGTCACGATTGTCGATTATGGCATTGGGAATCTATTTAGTGTGGCCCACGCGTTTCGTCACTGCGGCGCCACTGTGACCCTAGCTGAAACCGCACAGCAGATTCGCGATGCCGAACGCTTGGTGTTACCGGGCGTCGGCGCCTTTCAAGTGGGAATGCAGGAGTTGAGGCAGCGCCACTTAGTTGAGCCGATTTTGCAATTTGTCACCCGCGCCAGGCCTTTTTTGGGAATATGTTTGGGCATGCAAATGCTTTTTGGTGCGAGTGAGGAATTCGACGGCGACAGAGGACTGGACTTGATACCCGGCCCCGTTCAACGCATCCCCGCTACGACCAAGAACGGTCTGGCGCACAAAATTCCGCATATTGGCTGGAATCGGCTGCGCAAACCCGCGAGTCAGCCGGATTGGTCGAAATCACTTTTAAAATATCTAAATGAAGACTCCGCCGTTTATTTTGTGCATTCTTATACGGGCGCGCCGCTTGAGCCAAAAGACCGGCTAGCCGACTGCGATTACGGCGGTCGTCTGATTTCGGCGGTTGTGGCCAGAGAAAATTTGTTCGGCTGTCAGTTTCATCCGGAAAAAAGTGGGGCCAATGGCCTCAAAATTATCGAGGCCTTTCTTGAGCTCTAGTTCAACTTCAATTCAAAACGGAGAAAATCCATGAGCGGCCGATTCGATGATCTCACGATCAAACTCTCGCCGCTCAACACCGTAATCTATCTGTCGCAACGGGCGGCCGGAAAAATTATCCACCACGTTCCAGGACTCAGAAAGTTAATGCGATATGCGTCGGTGGGCTTCGGCGCCCTGGAGTCCTTCGGTGGGACCGAAGGCAATATTCAAAACGGTATTAGGCAACGTCAGCGCAGCGACGGCGACAAGGCGCTCGATTTTGCCTCGGGCTTTGGTTACGAAAATGAAATGAAGGAGCTGGCGGTCGCCGATTACTACCGCGCACAAATCGAAAGCGGCGAACTCGATCGCAAGCGATCCGAGTCCGGCGTTCTTTATCAACATGTATTCAAGCTCATGCCCGACCTGTTTAAGCGCGATTCCGAGATCCGCGAAGTTTTGGACTTCGGCGTATCCTATGGCTACGTCGACAGCGTGCTAGCGCGCCAGTTTCCGCAGATCCGATTTCATGGCATCGATCGCTCACGCTATACGAAGGAATACAACGAACAATTTTTTAAGGACATTGAGAATTTAAAGTTTCACGCAGGCGACGTGTTTGAGTTTTTCAAAATGCCTAGGGCTGGAAAGTCCGTCCTCTTCCATATGCGCACCGCCGTGGTTTTGCCCGAATCTTTCTTGTACACGTTTTATCGAGCCGCCCATGAGCGCTCGTTTGACTACATCGTCGGCATCGAACAAGTAGGCATTAGCCGAGAGACGGGCAGGGCCTATACATTTACCGAAGATGACAAGCCGAGCGTGCTCTTTCGCGCCAGTATGTTTATTCACAACTATCCCGGAATTTTGAAAAAATGCGGCTACGATATCATCCAGACTGAAATGATCAAAACTGCGCATATCACGCCCGACTTCCGCTTGCTCAGCTTCGTCGCAAAAAGAGTCTAAACCCTAAGTTTCGATTTCATGAATGATGTTTTGTACAGCCACCGGTTCAAGAACTGTAATGTAGTGCAGCTTGAATGCTTGGCGCTTGGCTTCGTCGATTGCGAACGCGATCGGGTCACTTAGCTTCAGCCAGGCCTGCGAAACTCCCAGCTTTATGTATGCAGTGGGAAGCGCTTCCGAACGACCCCAGCGCGGCTGCAGTATGGGTTTCCCGATCAACACACAGTTGGCCACGGTCGTAGAACTATGAACCACGCAAAGTTCAGAGAAGTAAATCAGATCGTTGAGGTCCTCAGTCTGGTAGAGCAAGACATTTTCATTGGTCGCTTGCTGCAAAACTTTTAGGTTCGACGTTGGATGCGCCTTGATCACCACAAACAGTTTTTCTTTTAGAAAGCGCTCGCTCAAGGACTGAATATAATCATGGCGATATTCATTGGTCCAGCCGGCGAAGCCTAGAGTCTCGGGCAGCGCTTCGTCGAGAATCAGCACGTAGCGCTCCCCTCGCTCTAGTTTTTCCCGCAAAGCAACGGGTAAGCGGCTGGACTTAAATGTCTTATCGCGCAAGCGCTTTAGCAGAGGGTCATGTTTAGGGCTGCCGGTAACTTTGATTTTGGCATTGGGATAACCTATTTGCAGATAATATTTAGCTTCGCAGTTGGAGTACACCAGGCACTTGTCATGAAAAAGTTCCGCCGCGTCGGTGGGAAAGTAGCTAGCTCGAGCGGGATTCTTGATATATTGGAAAATAACCGGCAGCGTGCGCCAGCTGAGGCCAGCACCGCGTTTGAGCGAATATAGATAGTTTGGGATCACTTGGTAAAGATATTTTGGCGCCTTCAAGACCTTGCGGAATTTAGAATTTAGCGATTTTTCCAGGCTATTCATATACTGGCCATCCGATTCGGCATCATCCCAAATCCGATTGCCATGCATCATAAAAACCGTTTTTATTCCTAGAGTACGACAGGCTAAGACCATGGCGCGGTCGGGTAGGTAAGTGGTGTTCAAGGAAATGACCACGTCAGGGCGCTCTCGCCGCAGCATCTCATAAATAAAATGAGTTTTGTAGTACGTGATATCGCGACATAGAATCCCGCGTACCTGTTCTTCTGGAGCGCACGGACCGCGCCACGAGCCGAAATGTAGCAGAAGCGTTTGGTGTCCTCTGGCCCGCAGCTCGGCGTCGAGGATTTCAAAATTGGCGATGCCTTTAGTCCAATAATCGAAATATGCAATCTTCATGGGGACCTCCGCTTAAGTCCCTGAGGTCTTCTTTTTAAAGAAGACAAAATTGAATTGGGGATTCATGAAAAGAAACAATGTACCCGCAATACCCAGGTAAACTACCGAGCGCAAACCCATATGCACGATGAGATTGATTACGGAGTCGGAATCGCCCGAACCCACGATGAACTTAGCGATCAATATTGCCGGCACCGCCGCGACCAACACCGTCCGCAAAAATTTCAGGTTCTTGCTTATAAATACCGTGGAGTATTGCGACGTAAAAATCCACAGCAATGCGAACGTCAACGTCAGAAAGACGCCAAGATAGGCGAATGTAGCCACGACTACGTTAAAGTATTTGCTCGCGAAATAAGTCACGGTAATGTTGAGCAGGCAAAAGCCAGTCAGCAGCCAGGCTCTCAGCCGGCCGAATCCCAGAAAATCCAAATACACACCAAAGGTTCCATGCAGAGCGGCGGTAAACGCGTACATCGCCACTCCGTAGGCGATAAAGCTCTCCCCGGCGGGCTGGCTGCGAAAGAAAAATTTGAAGAGATCTTCGCTATTCGCGATCACCAGTCCAATTACCAACGCAAAGAATACGACAAGTTTAAAGGATTTTTCTAAAAGGTGATGGAACTGTTTCTGATCACCAGCTTCCGCCTGCGTTAAACTTGGGGCAAAAACAATTCCAATCGAAGTCATCGGCGCTACGATGGTGTCTCCGATTCGAATTATGCCTGAAAACAGCCCAACGGCTTCGCTGCCCAGATACTTCGCCATGATCAAATTTGGAAAGGTAAACATAAAGTAGGCACTGACCGAAACTGATGAAAAAGACAGACTCTCTCTCAGAATACGCCGCTTATGTGAAACGGCGTAATCGCCCGGTCGTCGAAATAGGCCCTGGCTCAAAATGATCATGCCGAAGAGTGTAGAGAGCGAACTCGCGATAATATGGCCCAGTAGTAGGCCTAGTACTCCGCCATTCAATAAAACCGCGATGATCCACACCACGTTGCGGGTAGTCGATTCCAAGGTGTCCATTACCGAAATGGTTTTGAACATTTGTAGACCGCGTAAGGCGAAGCGAAAAAAGGAAATAAAATTACTGCCAATATATAAAAATATTCCGGGCAACAGATAGGCGTTGAATTGCGAGGTTTTGTAAATCCAGCTCATGACAAACACGTACAAGGTGCCACCGAGCGCGGCGGTGATTAAGCTAAAGACCAGTTGCAGAAGTAGGGCGTCCTTCATTAGCCGCGCCGATCTCTCTGGGGTCTTCACTTCAGAAATCGAAAACTGTCTCTGCATGGCTATGCCGATAGCATTGGCTCCTAGCAAGCTGATAAAGCCCCAGTAAGAGCACACGATCACAAGCTCACCTAAAACGCCGGCACCGCCTTTTCGCAAAATAAAAGCCATTGCCAGAGAGCCAAGGACGCCCGTAGCTACTTTTGGTAAGTAAAGAATCAAGCTCTTGTTAAATAAATGTTTCGACCCGACTACAGGCGGGGCGTGTATGTGCATAGTGAGTACTATTATCCGAGCCCGATTCTGAAATGGAAAGGTGATTCAGCCCTTCGCCGCGAAGACTCGACCTAGAGATTCGCAACCTTCTTGGCTACAAAGAGCAAATCAATATCCCAGGTGCCCTTGCGAAAGAAACGGTGCACCCCGAGTGCGCGCAGAAACGGAACCAGAAATCCATAGCGGTTCCAGCGCCCTAAGTGAATCACTCGCAGCTTCACGATTTCAAAACCGAACTGGCTAAAGAGTTGCTTCACACGCGCTTCGTTGAAAACCTGGAAGTGACCCCAGCGATGAAAGTTCGAGTGGCAGTGAGGGCATTGCAGCGAGAGATCGCGAAGATCTTCGTTATTGAGGGTATTGACCACGGCATGACCACCGATGCTGAGCACACGATTCATTTCCGCCAAGCATTTCGGCAGATCCTGATCACTCAAGTGCTCGATCACGTCCGTGAAATACAGTGTGTCGAATTCAGCGTCCTGAAAGCTAAGCTTCGTGCAATCGCCCTGCAACACGTCGGGACTTCGCGGTGCGATGTCCACGCCAACTACTAACTTGAGCGAGGGATTGCGGCGGGAAATTTCGCGAATCAGCGAACCATTGGCAGCCCCGAGGTCGAGTACGCGCTCGCCCATGAATTCGGAGCTCCAATCCAAAATTTTAGCACCTAAGATATCGGCCTTATAGGCATTGGGAATATTTCCCCAGAATTCCACCTGGTCTTTACTATTGAGCTGCGGAGTTGTAGCCATCCTCCAATCGTTCCACGATGTTCTGTATTGATCAATCCAGGACTGCATGAGACCCGATTTCCCGATTATTTTAAAATCTTCGCGGCCGTCGGGATGTCGTATTGCACCGGAACGCCCGCTGCTGTCCGGTTCGTTTTAAACGTATTGGCACGGCGTCATAGGCTTTGGCATAGGTGCCGACCGGGACTTTACGTCTGGTACATCCAGCGCGCGTGTCTTTGCACTAACCTAAGTCTTTCCTTACATTCAGATAGCGCCGGGCAATAGCCTTATCATCCAGTTCGGCAAGAAAACGCTCGCGGGTTCGCTCACAATAATCAGGATAATTTTTCACCATCGCAATCAGGGCCGCTTCCACTTTGACGAAATCGACCGCCGGATAATCGAAGGAGTGATCGAAAGAGGAAAAGTGAACCTCGTCCGCGTCCTGGGACGCGACGAGAATTCCCGCGTCCTTCACAATATCGGGCAGTCCTCCACTGTTTACCCCCAGAACCGGAAGTCCAAACGACATCGCTTCGATCACGGCGTTGGGACAGTTGTCGCGATAGGTGAAGGTCGCGTAAAAATGCTGACTTAAAAATTCTTGTCGAATGGTTTCATCGATCTGGTTGAAGGGCGCGACCACGGCAAAATGATCGCCGCGCGCGATGGCGGATCTACTCTCCAAAGTCAAATTGGCCGGGTGTTGATCGCCGCGATATCCTAAAATTGTAAGCCGTACGCGAATCCGCCCTTGCTGATTGCACCAGATCACAAAGCGCACAAGATCCTCTAAGCGCTTAGACGGCCGCCAGAAGTCATAGGTCGTGATCAGTTGAATCGGATCTTGAGAGTTGAGGACGAGCGCGGCTCTCAGTTGGAACTCCGCCGCGGTTAGCGACCAGCGAAAACCGTTTACGATAACCCAAGAGGCTTTACGCTGCGAAATATAGCGCGAATACAACCGGCGGCTAAAGGGCGACTGAAAGATCACCCCAGAACTGAGAAATACCTTAATCAAAATGCCAAAATTACGTGGAAATAAATTAAACAGTTCGGACAAGAATTCGCGTTCCCCGCAGACGGCATATAACATGCCTAACCCTGCCCGCAGGAGGCCATTCGGAATACTGCGCACGGCTTGCCTAGATATTTTCTCGTGATAAACGCCATCGACACGGACCACGATCTTTTTTCGCCCCAACCACAGCCGCACAAACACGCGTAGGGGCGCCGAAATATTCAGGTAGGCGACTGTAAATTCCGCGGGGTCATAGTCAGGGCTTTTCGCCCACTCGTCGCACATAGTTTGCCAAAAGCGGCCGCCCCCACGCAGGGAACCTGCGTTTCGATAGAAGGAAAACTTATATGGCTGCGTATCGGGCATCGAATTATCTTAAAACGCCAAGGCTAGACTGTACAGACCAACATACCGACTGAGCAAAACAGGACTATCGCGGCTGGACCCCAGTAGTAGATTTGAGGAGTGGGGAAGAAATCACCGAACACGATCTGTTTTGTAACGGGCGGCCGCGCCGATTTTGGCCTGCTTAGATTCTTGATTGAAGACGTGAAGAAACATTTCCCCGTTCAATTGATCGCGACCGGAATGCACCTGGCTCCG
>JAYWAE010000203.1:0-13794 GCA_043782715.1 Pseudobdellovibrionaceae bacterium
CTGTTTTTGGCCGCGCGCAATGTCAGATGGAGCATCCGTGTCCGGCGTCAAAAAACTCGGAAAAAACGACATCTTGTTTCGCGAAGGCGATCCTTCCGACGCGATGTACGTGATCAAGAGCGGACGCATCGCGATCACCAAATCAAAAGGCAGCGGCGAAATTATTTTGGCCGAGAAAAAAGCCGGCGAGATGCTCGGCGAGATGGCCTTCTTCGATGACAAACCGCGCAGTGCCGGGGCCAAAGCAATCCAGGACACCGAAGTCATTCAATTGCCGTTCATCGCGCTGCATGCGCAGTTCAAAACTTTCCCCGAGTGGTTAAAAGCCATGGTGCGCACGGTGAACAGCCAGCTGCGTGACGCCAACGCCCGCATCAAAAACCTCGAGGCCGCGACCACCGGCGATGAGGAGATGTTTCCGCCGCATTTGGTGACCCGGCTGTGCGCGATTATTTCATTGGTGGGATTCAAGATCGGCGAAAAATCGGAACACGGTTTGGAAATCCGCTACAGCGTCTTGCGCGAATACTGCATTCAGATTTTTCAGCAGCCCACCAACAAACTCGACAAGATCATGGAGGTCTTGTCCGCTTTGCAGCTCATGAAGGTCGAAGAACTGGGCGAAGGCAAAAAGCGCGTCACGATCCTCAACCACAAGGTCATCACCGAATTTACGGACTGGTACAATAAATATTTATTTACCGAGCAGGCGAAGCGCGTGACCGTGGAAGAGAAAGAACTGCAGACCTTGCGCGCGCTTTCATTCTACGGCAAAAAGATCACGGCCGACGACAAGGGCTTTGTTAAAGTCAACCTGACCGAGATGCAAAACAACTCCATGCGCGATTTGAATTTTCTATTCAGCGTCACCGAAGCCGACCCTTTGGCTGAAAAGGGGCTGGTGCAAGAGAAGCAATCCGAGCAGGGCGGTTCGTTGTCTATGAAGTTCATGCTCAAGGACATCGAAGCCGTTCTCCCCTTCTGGGAGATCGTCTATACGCTTAAGAAGGTACCTGGCCGGCGTTAACCGGTAAATTGCCGAGAGGCTGACTTGTGCGCATAGCTGTAGTAGTGAGTGAATCAGTTGGTCCAAGGAGTAAAAAATGCCAGCAGCCAAGTTTTTGCTAGTTTTAATTACGGCCTTTTTACTGGTGCCAAATGCAGCGCGCGCTTCCACTGTCGCGGCTGCGGAGGATCTGGACCTTGAAAGCCCCGCAGTCATCCAAGAGGCGAAAGAACGCATCGCGCGCGAATTCGCGGGCAGTGAAGTGCAACCCATGGATGAATCCACCCTTAACCAGATTCTAAAGAGCTATGCACACCTCGACCCTAAGCACTACATCGATACGGCCATTTTAAAAAAGACCGTCCTGTACTACGACAAGAACAAGAGCAGCTTTCCCAATCCCGACTTCGTTACGATTGTCGACTTCACTCCCCGCTCCGACAAATACCGCCTCTTTGTTATTGATATGAAGTCGGGCTTAGTCGAACGTTTTCACACCTCTCACGGTGTAGGTTCGGACAAGAACGCCGATGGCTTCGCGGAAAGATTCAGCAATGTGCCCAACTCCGGGGCCAGTTCGCTCGGCTTCGCCCGCACGACCGACACTTTTGTCGGGCACTATGGACGTGCAGTACGCATGGATGGACTGTCTTCGACCAATTCCAACATTCGCGAGCGCGCCGTTATCTATCATGGCTGGGATCAGGTCCATGAAAAGAACGTGATCCAAGGCATGTCGCACGGATGCATCACGCTCGACTACGCGGTCAAAGACGGCGTCCTCGACAAAGTCAAAGGCGGAAGCTTAGTGAACATGGCCTTTACTTCTCGCAAGTGACTATTTCGGAGAATTTTAAACGCCCTTGAGCAAGCTGCGCAGATCGCGGCGGCAGCGCAGGGGCAATTCGGTGTCGGGCACGTCGATCGCGTCGCGTGTGATTGTGTAAACACGAATACTGTTTGTTTTGGCGCGCTGCTGAACCGGAGTTCCCATGGTCACGACGATCCGGTCGCCCTTTTCCACGGCGCCGATCTTCAGTAAAAGGTCCTCGATCTGGGTCATCGCCTCTTCCACTGCTTGGTAGGGCGGGATGCGATAGCTTTGAATTCCCCAAATGAGTTCTAGACGGTTTAGGGGATCGAGCTGATGAGTGATGGCCACGATGGGCGCGCGCGGGCGGAAACCTGCGATCATCGCCGCCGTCTTGCCGGTGGTCGACAGGCAGACTAGGGCCTTGGCACGCACTTTCATCGCAGTCAGAGTGGCGGAGGCCGCGATGGCTTCGGGCACATCGAGAAATTCTTCTTCCAGCGAAAGGTCGTAGTAGAGATCAGCCGTCTTCTCCACTTCGGTGACGATTTCATGCATGGTGCGGATGCATTTGAATGGATATTTTCCGCTCGCGGATTCGGCGGAGAGCATTAAGGCGTCGGAGCCATCGATAACAGCATTGGCGACGTCGGTGATTTCGGCGCGCGTAGGCCGCGGATTCTCCACCATGCTGTCGAGCATTTGCGTTGCGGTTATAACCGGCTTATTGGCCTGATTGCAGAGCCGGATGATGCGTTTTTGAATGCCCGGCAATTGGCTCTGCCCGACTTCAATGGCCAAATCACCACGCGCCACCATCACGGCGTCGCTAACGGAAATGATCTCTTCCAAATTGTTCAGCGCCTCGAGCATCTCAATCTTAGCGATGATTTTGGTGCCCGGGCGTTTGTCATTGATCAGATCACGCAACCTTAAAATGTCGCTGCCTTGGCGCACGAAGCTCAAGGCTACGTAATCGACATTATTCTCCAGCCCGAATGCCAGATCTTTGAGATCTTTTTCGGTCATGGCGTCGATCGGCAAGCTGGCGCCGGGAATGTTCATGCCCTTGCGGTCCTTGAGCTCACCGCCGTAAACGACTTCACATTCGACGGTGGTTTCAGTCTTCGAGAGCGCACGCAATTCAATTAAACCGTCGTCGAGTAGAATTTTTTGCCCCTCACTCACCGTGGCGGGCAAAGCTTTGAAGTCGGTGGGGATTAGTCCCGGCTTGCCGGTTATGTCCGCGGTTGTGACCGTGACCTTTTCGCCTTCTTCAAGTCGGATTTTACCGCCTTCGAAGCGTCCAACGCGAATTTTGGGGCCTTGCAAATCCTGCAGGATGCTGACCGGAGCGTGCCACTGGCGCGACAGTTCACGAATGTGCCCGATCACTTGGGCGTGCACCTCGTGCGTGCCATGCGAAAAATTGAGGCGCGCGACGTTCATTCCCGATATAAGTGCTTTTTCGAGCGCATCGCGTGATTGCGTTGCGGGGCCAATGGTGGCCACGATCTTGACCCGGCGTTCAGCTAACATAGATTTTAAATGTCCTTATGAGCGTTTGATCTCGCCAATTACTTGATCCAGCTTTTCTTCATTGCGCTTGTTCAGCGTGCGCAGCTCTTCTGAGTGTTGCAGGTTCACTTGGCGCAAACGGTCCCGGCTCTTCGAGTCCACCTGATCCATTGCGACCTTATGCATGCGTTGCATTTCGTCGACGAGGCGCTTTGTGTTCTCGCTGTTCATCTTCTTTTCGCGCATCAGTTCGTCTTTCAAAACCTGCACTTGCTTCTCGTACTTGGCCACCACGGTGTTCATGCGTTCCTGGTGCTGAATCTCCTGATTCTGAATATGCTCCGACATCGCATTTACGGCAATCTGTTTATCATCATCCATGGCGGCGCGCAGGGCTCGCATGTCGTCCTGATGAGAATGCTGGGAGGCAATATGGTTTTCATTTTGTAGGTCCATGAGACGCGCCTTCTCTTCTTGAGCTTGTTGATAAAAGTTCATGACCCGGGTATCGGCCGTCTCCTGCGTCGCCTTGTGGCGCATCTCCGTGTCACGCTTTAGATTGGAGAATGCCAAATTATGGATCTTGTTTTGCTCGTCCTCGTGCGAGCGGTAGGCCCGATTGCTCTCGACAGCCAATCCTTCCAACTCACCGCGCACGTGCGCGATGTCTTTATGATTGCGCTCATTGCCTTGGCGCACGGCTTCGTCGCGCTCGTTCTTATAGGCGTCCATATTTTTCTGATAGGATTCGGCAATGTTGTTTTTTTCGCGCTCGAACTTCTGCTTCAAATTCAATTCCTTACGCACGCCAACATCCTTCAGGTCTTCTTTCTCGGATTCGAGGCGCGAGACCTGATTGTTGATTCGGTCGTACACTCCGGCCTTCATCTGGTCGCGTACGGAGCCGTTGAGCTGGCGCTCACTCACAGCCTTCTGCTCGAAGCGCTCTTGAGTTTTCTCGATGCCGTCTTTGAATCCTTCGCGCATTTGCTCTTGCTGATCTTGGGCCGAGAACCGCTCACGGTTTACGGCGCGTAAGAGCGCGTCACTGCCGCGCTGCTGATCTTGGAAGTGGCGCAGTTCCTGGTCCTTGAGGCGCGACTCGGCATTGAGCCGGTAGTCGTCATAGCCCTTTTGCAGGCCGCTGACTTTCACGTTGCGCTCTTGTTTGATGGCCTTGAGTTTTCCGTCAAAATCCCGCGCCAGGTTCTCGCGATTTTCCTCGATGGCTTGATGTTGCACTTCGCGATTTTCGGATAGCGATTCGTTGAACTGATTGGATTTGGCCTGCAAATTGCGTTCGTAATCGGAGGTCAGGCGCTCGGCACGGTCGCTGGCCTGCAATTGCTTTTGCTCATTGTCATTACTGGTGGCTTTGCGGAAGGACTCGTCGCGCCGGTTGGCTTCTTCCGCCTGCTCTTGCATCTGCTTGCGAAAGACTTCGCGTACACCTTCCATGTCTTGCAGATGTTTGTGATCGCGCTGATTGATTTCCTCACGCGAATCCTAGCGCAGGTTTTCCATTTGCGACTGATGATTTTCTTTCAAACGCTCGAGATCGGCGTAATGCTGCTCATTCAAGCGGCGCAATTCGCGCGCTTGCTTTTTGACCAATTCGCTTTCGCTCTTCTTAGCTTCGCCGCCGTTGCGGCGTTGAACTTCGGTGCTTTCATTGCGATTGGATGAATCGGAACTGCCTACTGAAGACATAGAATCCTCCTGATTCTAAAACATCTTCAGGATAACATAGAGGGCTCAGGGGTTTAGATTGTTCTTCTCGCGAAACAAGCTTCTTAGGCTTTCGTCCTCAGCGGCACGCGCCCTTTGACGGGCCCGCTCTTCGGCTTGCTCGCTCTGGGCTGCGGCAATGGCGCGTTTGGCGGTGTCGCCATGCAACCGGCTCGCGGCCTCGACCGCACCCTTCCAAACCGGGCGGAAGTCGGCGATCTCGACCTTTAACTCTTTAGGCGAGCCGGGATAGAGGGCCGCCCATTTTTTTACGGTCGGCAGCCAAGGCAAACTTTGAGGAAATTCCATCTGGGCTTGGCCCTGCTGCTCGACTTCGCCGATCATCGTTTGTAACCCGGCTGCCAAGGCGTACTCCTGCTCTTCGCCGGCGCGGCGAATCAGCCAGCGGCCATTCAAATTCTGCAGCGTGACCTGGGTTTCGATCCGGTCCACCAAAGCTTTGCATTCCGCCTCACAATAGAACCGGGCATAAGGAGTTTTAAACACGACAGGTTTAGAAGTCTCGATATAGAAGGACCCCGACACCAGTTGAATCGTGCTGCTCTCGAGCCCTTCGACGAGCGAGCCTTGACTGAGCGCGATCTTGAGCCCAGGTGCTTCGACTACGCGGCCGGAGTCTATGGCTTGCACAGGACAAGGTGTAGATTTACCCCAACACGCGGGTAGATCTCTCGGCTTTTCTTTGTCTTGCGACTTTTGCGCAGCGTGAATGCGCACGTTCACGCAGAACAGCGCCAGATACACCAGCACGCGCAAGAATTTCATAATTCAATGCCCTTGAGCGAGGACTTGGCTTGTGAAGCGACGTCGCGCTGCGGGAACGAGCGTAGAACGGTCTTGTAAATGTCGACCGCCTCTTCATTGCGATTTTGGATTTCATAAATGCGGCCGAGCCGGACCATCGCGAAACCGGTCAGCTCATGACTCGGGAATAACTCCACCATGGTTTGAATCACACTCGTGCACTCTTCGAGTTCATTTTGTTGAAAGTGCGATTCGGCGATGAGAAAGTAACTCTCGGCGACGTAGGGCGAAAAACCGTAGCGGTCGATGACCTGTTGCAGAGCCCGAGTGGCCTTGGCGTACTCTTTTTTGCGGAAATGCTCTTTGCCGGTCTCGAACAAGGTCTTGGCAATCGCCTTACGAACCTGCTCGGCATCAGTACGCGAAATCGTGCTGGCGAGACTGCGATAAGCGTAACCGGCTTCGCCCCCGCCCTTTTCCTCAACCACTCCCGGCATCAGAGTGGCTACCGTTTGGCGGAACTCGAGGAATTGTTCGCGCTCTAGCGTCATCGCCAAATGTTCGTTCTCGTTGTGCTTCTTGAGATGGACGATTTGCTCTTTGTATTCGCTCACGCCGTTGTAGAGCTCACGCACGCAGGCGTAGAACTGCATCCATCCCGCAGTGAGCACCAAAATCAGGCATGAAAAAGTCGCGAGCCGCATATGTTCTTAACGGCATTTTTCGCGGAATAATTGAGACCTGGCAGTAGTTTACATAGCTTCCGGAACGCTGACGCCGAGGACTTTAAGGCCTCCCCGCAGTACAGTCAGCGTCATCTGGACCAAAGTCATGCGCGCCGCTTCGATTTCAGCGGGTTCGCCGAGGATCCGGCATTTGGTATAGAACTGGCTGTAACGATGGCAGACCTCGAGCAAATAGCCGGCCAAAAAGTGCGGCTTGAAGTTATCGAAGGAGTTTTTCAAGGTGTCTTGGTAATTGAGCAAAACCCGCATCAGTTCACGCTCTTCAGGCGCATCGAGGGCGAGCGGAATTGTCTGCGGCACGGGCTTAGCATACTTGCGCATCAGGCTGAGACAGCGCACGCCGCAATACTGAGCATACGGACCGCTGTCGCCTTCAAAATCAAGCGCGCGCTCCCAATCAAACTCCACATCCTTGACCCGGTCGTTGACTAGATCGTTGAACACGACGGCACCGATGCCAACCTGCCGCGCAACCGCATCGGCGTCTGCGAGCGAAGGATTTTTCTTAGCAATGATTTCACGCGCCAGCTCGCGGGCCTTGAGCAAAACGTCTTCGAGAAAAATCGTATTGCCCTTGCGCGTGGAGATTTGCTTGTCCTTGAAGCGGTACATGCCGAAGGCGATATGATGGCACTGCCCCACCCAAGGTCGTCCCATTTTTTCTAAAACTTTGAACACTTGGCGAAAATGCAAAGTCTGATCGACACCGACAACGTAGAGGTTCAAATCACCTTTGAGCTCGTTCATGCGGTAATCGGCGCAAGCCAAATCGCGCGTGGCATAAAGCGAGGCGCCATCGCTCTTGCGGATCAAACACGGCGGCATGTTCGCATCGTCGAGGCGTACGACCTGGGCCCCTTCGGAAGCTTCGAGCAATCCTTTTTTCTCCAACTCGGCTTCGATCGGCTGCATACGATCGTTGTAAAACGATTCTCCGCGCACGAGGTCATGCTTCACACCGAGCTCATCCCAAATGCGCTGATAATCTTTGAGCGATATGTCGACGAACATTTTCCACAGCTCATGGATCTCTTTGTCCCCGTCTTCGAGACGCTTGAAGACCTTTGAGCCTTCGGCTTCCAGTTGCGGATTTTTTTCTGCCTCTTCGTGAAAGCGCACGTACAGAGCGTACAAGGACTCAAAGGGTTCACTGGCAAAGGGATATTCTTTCCCCCACTTCAGGTACGCCCACGCGAGCTTGCCGAATTGCACGCCCCAATCGCCGAGGTGGTTAATGCCGACAACCTCGTAACCTTGCGTGCGCGCCAAATTGACGATCGCCTGTCCGATTACGGTCGCCCGCAAATGCCCGATGTGCATGGGTTTGGCGACATTGGGTGAAGAAAAATCGATCAATAGCTTCTTGCCCGCACCCGCTCCCGAATATCCAGCCTGCTCGCCCCGAAGCAAAATCTCGGCGCATAAAATATCTTGGACGTATCTAGCTTGAAACGAAAAGTTGACGAAGCCGCTGATCGATTCCACTTTTTCGAGCCCCGCCGGCATGTCGGCCGAAAGTTGAGCGGCCAGTTCTTGTGCGAGCACCGGCGGTGCTTTTTTGAATTCTTTGGCCCACGCAAAAACCGGAAGCGCCACATGGCCATGCCCACCCGCCTTTGGGCTTTCCATCAACTTGGCGAGTGCGGCCGCATCCTTTTTGAGGATCGGCGCGTAGTGCTGGCTGAGCGTGTTTTTGAGAATTTTCAGCATGCGCCCAAACTAGCACAAGCATTTGGAAAAGGCTATTTCCACACCGAATATGTCGCGAGGCGATCGCGCACTTTTTGCGCCCGCGCCAGCAATTGGGGTGTCACCGAGGTCTTTGCGTCTTTGACCACTTGATGGAGCTCCCACCATTCCTCGAATAAAAAGTATTTCGCTCCGTTGGGCCGCTTAACTCCGGCCAGCGCGTCGAAGCCCTTGGCGTTGAACTTCTTGGTTGGCACCAAACCCTGGGCCAATGCGCGCTCGAGCGTCTGGCTGAGATGAAAAAGCGTCAAACGCTCGCGCCAAATAGCATGCGCCCACATTTTACGCTGCCGGGCGACCGCTTGCTTATAAGCTGGGTCGTTGGCGCCCATGGTGAGCCGGGTCTCACGCTTGAGAGTTCCGGTCTCGGCGCGCAAAATAAACTTGCCTTGCGGCAGTTTGAGCGCCGAGAGATCGAGAGGCTGGCGCGGATTCCCCGACGGAGTGTATTTGATGAAGCGGTAAAACGCTCCGCCTTCGCTGACCTGCCCGGGCAAGCCAACGACCTGCACATACACTGGAAAATCGGCGGAGCCGTCGGTGCGAATTTCAATACGCGCTTGATTGGAACTGATGGTTTGCACGGCAAGAAAAAGTTCTTTGGGCGGTCGGCTCGTCGGCTTAGGCGGAGGCGGCAGCTCGGCTGGCTCTTCCATTCCGGAGTCGGAGCTGGTGTTGGAAGGCGCGGCGGCCTCATCAGCCGCGGCATCCGGGGCCGGTGGGCCGGCGAGCGGTTCGCTTTCGTTGACCGGCGCGGGCTGGCTCGCAGTCACCGAGCCTTCGGGTGGTGCAGTTTCGAGCGCCGGCGATATGTTTGTACCTAGTGTCGGATTGGATTTCGGCATTGCAAAGCGCGACACGATGACGACGAGGCCGGCCAGGAGCAAGACTAAGACACCGACCAATCCCCAGTCGACCGCCATACGCGTGCGGCGTTTTTTTCGCCGCTCCGGAGGCGCGCCGATTAGCTCCGGGCTCTCAGCCTCAGCGGCTGGCGCGGGCCGGCGGCTGATCACCGTGGCATCGGGATCCATCGGCTTCGCTTGCGCGAGTCTTTCGTTTAAAGATTTGACCGGCGGGGGCGAGGCTGCGGGCGGTGGGCCCGCTTTTTTCGTTTTGCTTGAGCCCGATGGAGCGGGCACCGGCGGGGGCGCCTCACTCTTGGTCAAATCGGGCCCCTTCGCTTCTTTGGGCGGAGCTTCGGGAATAGGAAGCTTGGGCCGCTTGAGCTCGACTACGTTTTGCAAAAGTTCCTTGGCCGGTGGCTCAGGCGTGGGTTGCATGGAACTGCTGGCGGGTGTGCGTACGCGCGGATTGAATTCTTCCAGCGAACCGATGCGCTTCCAGTCTTGAAATCCATCTTTCCACGCGTAATCGGAATAACTCATGCGGCCGGCGAGCAGGCTGTCGTGAATCTCTTCCTGCGTGTAGGGCCCAGTGGTGTGAAATTCGAGCTCAGTGGCGCTCTTGCGCTGCAAGCAGACCCAAGGGCGCTCTTTCATGCTCGCAAGCGTGGTGGTTTTAAATTCCGAGCGCAGCGCCGAATGCTCGAGCGCCATGCGCCAAGCCTCCTCACCGTCGCGGTAGACTAAATCAAATAGCTTGAGGCGCCCATCTTTGATGCGCTCACGAACGTCGTCAAAATCGATGGGACCGATCGTTTTGCCCCGGTCCTGGTAAAAGTATTGATCTTTCATCTATGCTTGTTCACAGCGACTGGTCGTGGTCGATTTCGCCCACCAATTTCCAGTAAAATTTAGCGAAACCAGGACCCTCCACGCTCACTTTTAAGTAAGACATGAGTTTGGGCAAACTGATAGTCCTGGACCTGACTTTTTGAAAGAGCCGTTCACCCAACATTCCGCCGATGATCCGGGCCGCATCGAGGTACGCGGCGGTTTCACGGGCCTTGAAACGCGCATGCCGCATGCGTCCCGTGCGCACCCAAAGCACTTCGCTGAGCCTATGGTCCAGGGCCAACAGGAGTGCGCGCCGGCCGCGATCGCGCGGATGTTTTGCCGCCAGCTGCAGGCGGATGCTCTCGAGCGTCTCCGCTTTGCGTTTGGGATTGATCCACTTGCTGAAAAAGAATCCTGCCGCTTCCACCCAAACCAAAGGCAAAAAATCGCCCGGCATATCCCATAGGGGCCGCTGGCGTTTGCACAGTTGCGCGTGCACGAATTGACCGGCGAGCGCCGAGGCGTGATTGATGGTGGGACGCGAGAGGTAGAGCCAGCTGCGCAGAGGCAGAAAAAAACTCTGGCCGTTCTCGAGGTGATAGAGCAACGCCTTTTCCTGCTTGCGCGACAGACTCAAGCGCAAGCGCGAGAGCGAGGTCTTGGAATTGGGCGAATACACTTGTACGTGGGCCTTGGGCAACGAAACGCGCAGGTCTTTTTCCAGCAACTCGATCAGTGAGGCGACGTGATCGGAGTAGTCGATCGACAGATCCTCTTGCAAGTCGCGGTCGTAGGCGTGCTCGAGATACATCAAGTAGCTCTGCCACTTCATCCACGGTGGCGAGACCATCAGGCAGTAGCGGTCACGCGGCGCTTTGAGAATCTCGATGCTGCTCTCTTTGTTTTTCTGCGCCAGTTTGAAATACAAGCGCTCGACGTCTTGATGAAAAACCAGAACTTCACCCGCCGTTTTGAACTTGGCGCGCAAGCGGCGCGGCAAATGGGCTTCAGCCAAATGCCACTCCCCGATCACACCGAAGATCAGCGCTTGCGGATTTAGCGCCGCCAATTTGAGCAAGCGGCCGGCCGTTTCGGCATCGCGCTTACTCAAAGTCGCGCGGCCGCTGCGGCCAATGCCGCGCACTTCAAAGCCGCGGTCACGCGCTAACTCGAATAGAGGGCGGTAGCCCTCCCACGGAAAGCCCCAATCCCCCTCCCAATCTACGGCGGTAAGGAACTCGGCTTCGGATATTTCGCCGCGTAAAAAATCAGCGCAGGCGGCCTCATGCTTGGGAGCCAGGCATTCCAGCGCCAACACCACCGGCCGGGCGCCGACATGATCGCGCAGCAGGCGAAAATGGGCGCGCTGCGACTGCGCATAGGCATGAAAATCGCCACTCATCGCGATGCGCGCTTTATGTAGGGCGCGGTCGAGGTCAGCAGCCGTGCCTGGCTGCCATTTTCCTTTAAAATCGATGTCTAGGTTTTTTGCATATCGGCGCAGCGGAGGGGACAGCGGACCGAGGCGCAATTGAACTTGCGATTTCACCTGTTCCAGCAGATTTTTTCGCGTGCGCAGCCACTCTTGCGGATTGATCATCTGTGCTCATCAGGTTGGACTAGCATCGGGGTGAAATCAAGCGTTGCCTGGGCCTGCAAAAACGGTTCTAATATGGCCCATGAGAACACGCGTACAATTGGCGCTTATGGGATGCTTGATTTCGATCGGCGTCCACCTTTACCTGACCTTTCACTACTATCCGATCAAGTTCGGCTTTTCCGTCGGCAATTCGGTGTGCAATTTGAATGCAAAGCTCGACTGTGACGCCGCCGCCGCGTCGGCCTACTCGGCCGTGTTTGGAATTCCGCTATCAGCTTGGGGTGTAGTCACCAATTTTGCTCTGTTGATCATGGTATTGGTGGGATTTTTTGAATGGAGTGAGAACCCGGAGCGCTGGAAGCGTTGGGCGCTGGTCTTGGCGGGCGGCTCCTTGGCTGCGTCGCTCGTGATGGCAGTTATTTCTCTGACGCAAATGCAAAGCTACTGCCTATTTTGCATGTCGCTTTATGTTTTGAGTGCGATCGTGTTTTTTGCCTGCAAGGGCATGCTGCGCGAGCCCTTCCTCATGCACTTCAAACTCGACCTGCCGGAGATGTGGAGCGAGGGTAAGGGTATTCTCAGCGTTTTGATTGCAGTTCCGATCATGGCCTATCTGCTGCATCAAACGTTCATGCAGAATTTGGGCGCGGCCGAGATCGACACCATGGTGCGTGAGGTGGTCCAGGAGTGGCAAGTGGCTCCGAAACAAAATTTTGTCGCCAAGCCTTCGCTGGTGATGGGCCCGGCGGTCGAGCAGGCGGCCATGACGCTCGTCGAATTCGCCGATTTTCGCTGCGGGCACTGCAAACGCGCGAGCTACACGTTGCATGCCTTCGTCAAATCACATCCTGACGTGCGTTTCGAGTTTTACTCCTTCCCGCTCGATGGCGCCTGCAATGAAAAAATCGGACAAAGCAGCGGCATTTCTTGCCGGCTGGCAGCCGCGGTCTACTGCGCCGAAAAAGAAAACATGGGTTGGGCTCTGCACGAGCGGCTGTACGATATTCAGGAAGAAGTGAATGGCTTCGCGACAGTTGCGGAACTCGATCCCATGCTCGGCCAAACCGTCACCAAACTCGGCCTCAACTGGCAACGGCTGCAGACGTGCATTGCCGATCCGATGTCCATGGACGCCATCCGCTCGCAAGCAAAGCAAGGGGCGCTGGTGAACGTGCTGGGCACACCGACTATATTCGCCGACGGAAAATTGTTGATGCGCGGGAATATGGTGCCGGTGTTGCAAGCGGTGCGCTTGAGCGTATTGGCCGGCAAATAGGCCGAAAATACATTTAAAAATGGATGAGGTTTACGAAGCGCTCGGTCACATGATCGAGCAGCCGGTCGGTCACGGGCCAGAAGGACATGAACGCACCGTCTTTGATGTCGACCAAGAGCCCCGCGAACAACAATGCGATCATGCACATGCAGAACATGCGCACCACCCAAACGGTCGAGCGGACGTCGTTGAGTTTTTGCTCGCGCTCACATTTCTCAATCAGTTTGAGATTGGTTTTTAGTTCCTCAAAGTGCTGCAGAACTTTCTCATGAATTTCCTGCTGCTTGGCCAGCGAGAGTGTGGCGAGCCCTGGAAAATTGCGCTTGGTTTGGATCGCCTGGATCAGTTCCACACAATGTTGCATGTAGCGCTGGGCCCGCTCTTGAAACTGCGGAAACGCGTCCTTCAATTCAACGTACGCCAGCAGCTCTTCTTTGCTGCGGTCATAGTTTTCCGCCACCACCATCGCCAGAATTGACGTGCGCAATGAATCCAAGCGCCCGAGATCTTTGCGATGGCTTTCCGAGAGCTTTCGCCGTAACTCGGCCTGCATCTCGTAGATGTGAGTGTACTCGAGGACGGAGTGAATCATTCCGGACTGATAGCTCATGCATTTCTCGTCGGCGGAAACGACCTTGGTCTAGAGGGAGAAGCCTACAAAAGTCTGGTTTATGCCTCGCGCAACTGGACCACAGGCAAAATTTGCCGGAATTCTGCGCTATTTTTGACAGGGGCCGTCTCGGGCTGAGACAATAGTCGTAGGCGCACTGCTCACGGGAACGCCACTATCCAACGGCCAAGGCCGGCCGTTGCAGTCAGGAGTCCATGATGGAAAAAGGATCTTTCCACACCTCTGCAGGTACACAACTCGCGATCACACCCGAAACCACCACTCAAGTCCGTCACCTCGACGATT
>JAYWAE010000204.1:0-13761 GCA_043782715.1 Pseudobdellovibrionaceae bacterium
CTTGGCTACATTCCCGAAGGGCTATCATTGGCAGAAGCATCCTTGCTGCGCGCCAAGGATCCAAAGGAGAGCGTGCGCCGGGCGAAAGAGAGCATGGCCAAACATGTTCGTGGCATGTTGGCGATGCAAGAGCGTGGCGCGATCACTTTCGATTATGGAAACAACATTCGCGCCATGGCGAAAGATGCGGGCGTCACCAATGCATTTGATATTCCCGGATTCGTGCCGGAGTACATTCGCCCCCTATTTTGTTTGGGCAGTGGACCGTTCCGCTGGGTGGCCTTGAGCGGAGATCCCGCCGATATCCACACCACGGATCAAGCGCTGCGCGAGTTGTTCCCGCATAAAAAAAGCCTCTTGCGCTGGCTGGACATGGCGCAACAGCGCATTGCCTTCCAGGGCCTACCGGCGCGCATTTGTTGGTTGGAGTACGGTGAACGCGCGAAAGCGGGACTGTTGTTCAACCGTTTGGTGCGTGAAGGCCGGCTGAAGGCGCCCCTAGTCATTGGTCGGGATCATCTGGACTGTGGATCTGTGGCTTCACCCAATCGTGAAACTGAGGCTATGAAAGACGGCACCGACATGGTCGCCGATTGGCCGATCCTCAATGCGCTCGTCAATACGGCCTGTGGCGCCAGCTGGGTGAGCTTTCACCATGGTGGCGGCGTCGGCATCGGCTATTCGCTACACGCCGGACAAGTGATCGTCGCCGATGGAACTGAAGCCGCAGATCGCAGGCTCGAGAGAGTCCTGACTGCTGATCCGGCGATGGGCATTTTTCGCCACTGGGATGCCGGTTACGAGTCGGCCCAAAGTGCGGGCCGTGAGCGGGGAGTGGTTCGACATGGCATTCCGTACTGAAGTATAAGTTACTGAAAAAGGTGGACTTCATATAGGTCCTACTGTTTCATTACGTTTGATGGGTTTAATAATTGGAGGAGACCTCATGAAATTACAACGGCTTATTATCATCGGCATCGCGCCTGTTTTAGCTCTTACATTGGCTTGTGAACGCAAACCGAGCTTGAGCTCGGATAAAGCAAAATTGAGCTATGCGATCGGCCAAAACATCGCGCAAAACATCAAAGCGCAAAACATCGATCTCGATCCCAAAGTTGTCGGCTACGCCGTACAGTCCGGACTGAAAGGCGACAAGCCTGAAGTCAGCCCCGAGGATCAGCAGAAGGCGATTCAAAATCTTCAACAGCAAGCTCAGGCGAAAGCCATGGCCGATGCTGAGAAGAACAAAGGCGCCACTTCGGAATTCCTCGCCAAGAACAAAGACAAGCAGGGCGTGAAGACGACTTCTACCGGTTTGCAATACGAAGTTCTGAAAGAGGGCAAGGGCCGCAAGCCGACGGCGAAAGACAAAGTGACCGTGCATTACACGGGCACTCTGATCACGGGCCAAAAATTCGATTCCTCGCATGATCGCGGTCAACCGGCTGAGTTTCCGGTGAACGGAATCATCAAAGGCTGGCAAGAAGCTCTGCAAATGATGCCGGAAGGTTCAGTGTACAGATTGTACATCCCGCCGGATCTCGCCTACGGCGCTCAGGCTCAGCCCGGCATTCCTCCTTACTCAGCTCTGATCTTCGACGTCGAGCTGATCAAAGTGCAAAAAGAAGGCGCCAAGAAACCGTAAACTTTCTTAGCAAAACCTGATTCGCAAAAGGCTGGGGCAACCCGGCCTTTTGTTTTTTTGTGGCGGTGCAAACCATGTGATTGACCGCGATCGGGTTAACGCGTGGTGTATACCGCGCCATCAGGAGAGTTGAAATGATGTGCCGGCGCTTGGGAATCTCCCGTGTGCAAATAGATGGTGGCGGAGTCGTATGCACAAAAACTTCAAGGTGTTCACCGGCATTCGCGAACTCGTCAGCATGACTGCTGCTGCCAGCGGCAAAGGCAGGAGCGTATGCGAAGAGCATCTATCGCCGGTGCAAAATGCGGCCATGGTTTGCGTGAATGGCGAGATCGTATGGACGGGTCCCAGCTCTCGACTCAACTCAAAACTGTTGGAAAACTGGGGTGGTGAGAAAGCCGCAGACACCGTCGATTTATGTGGTGCGACGGTCTTGCCCGGTTTTGTCGAATGCCACACGCATTCGGTGTTCGCGGGATCGCGCGCGGAAGAGTTCGAATGGCGTATCCAAGGCCAAACGTATCAGGAGATCGCCGCCCGCGGTGGCGGTATTCGCAGTACAGTTGAGCAAACTCGGCGAGCGAGTGGGGCGGAGCTACAAAAGCTAGCGCAGGCGCGAGCCAACCGTTTCACTCAGCAAGGAGTGACGACGCTCGAAATTAAAAGCGGTTACGGGCTGGATTTAGAAACCGAAATGCGTTCGCTCGCAGCCGCGCGGGCCGTAAAAGGCCCGCGCGTGGTGACCACCTACTTAGGCGCACATTCCCGCTCGCCCGAACGGCCCGAGTTCGATGACTACATCACTACGATGTGCGACCAGATCATGCCCACGTTGGCGGCCGGAAAACTGGCGGATCGCGCCGACATTTACGTTGAAAAGGGGTTCTTTACCCCAGCCCATGCCCGCAAGTATTTGGCGCGTGCGCGTGAGCTGGGAATGGCACTCACCGCACATGTCGAGCAGCTAAGCGACTCGGGCGGGGCGGAAGCGGCACTGGATATGCAGCCCCAATCGCTCGATCACTTGGTCTACGCCAGCGACAATGTCATTCGGCGATTGGCCACCCAGGATACCGTGGCTGTACTCCTACCGGCCTCGGACCTCTACCTGCGCATGCCGTATCCGCGAGCGCGGGCGATGATCGATCAAGGGGTGACGGTCGCCCTGAGTACCGATTTCAACCCAGGTACCAGTCCCACCCAGGATCTCAGTTTAGTTGGTTTGCTCGCGCGCCTTGAAATGAAGATGACTCTGCCCGAGGTAATTGCGGCATTTACGACCGGGGCCGCGCGCGCCCTTGGCGCACTGGATCGAGACTCATTGCAAGTTGGAAAACTATGTGATTTCGTAGCTATAGAAGGCTCGTGGCGCGAGCTCTTTTACGCCATTGGCCATCATCCAGTGAGCGCGTGTTACCGTGGTGGCGAACTACTCTCCACAATCTAGACGTGCAAAAAAAAGTGCAAAAAAGATTTTGATTTTCTGAGGCATACGTTCCTACTCTGGGATTAGCAGCGGTGTGTTGTACACGGATGTTACAACTTGCAAAAGCAATGGGAGATGCAGCTATGGCTCATTCTGTGATTCACTTGACGCAGTCACGGTTTTATTCGCCGGTCTTCAATGCGGCAGTTTTCGATGGACCGATCCGCATCTACTTCGCCCAACATCAAGAGGCGATGGCGCTGCAGGTTTACTTTCGCCTGCAGCAATATTTGAAAGACACGTACGCGAATTTTCGCAAGACGTACAAGCAGCACGGGCAAACGGTTTTCTTGATGCTCTATCCGAATCAAGAAGCGTTCGAAAATGCTTTCGCGGGCAGTGCCGGACCCGGAGTAATTTGCGAACGCCTAGGTGATGATTTTGTCGTTGGCGTGCCGGGCCCCCTCGAGGACAGCCAATTCGACGGAGTACTCAATGCCGTGCAAGCTATTTTGCAGGTGCCGCAGCCGGTGCTGGCTGTGCAGGAGATGGCGCTCCCGTAGAGCCTTCGCCACTCTCACTCTCGCCGGCATTTTCCGGAAAGGCCTCATCGGCCATCACCGCCATTAAACGATCGCGAGCGCTCGTGTCGTTCCAGCGAAAAGCACCGCGGGCTTCCCAAACGATTTTCTTTTTCGGGCTGATCAAAAAGTGGCGTGGCAGTTCGTCGACCGCAAAAGCTCTCTTCAAAATTCCGGCAGAATCGAACACGGTGGGGAGCGCAATCTCTTGCTCGGACAAAAATGCGCGCGCGGCTTCGGCATTTTCCGTTTTCGGGTCGTCGACATTGACGGTGAGGATCTCGAAGTTCTTGCCTTGCCACTGCTGGCCTAAGGAGTTCAGCGCCGGCATTTCTTCGAGGCAAGGGGCGCACCAGTGTGCCCAGAACGTCAAAAGCGTCCAATGGCCCGCGAAGCTCTCGGGCGTGAGCACTTTGCCTTGGTCGGGGTATTCAAAATGAGGCAGATCCTGCCGAAGAGTAGGATTGAGGGCCAGGTCCCTGAGTGTCGTGGATTTCACGGTCGAGTTGAGCTGTGAGAGGCTGTAGATCGCGATTCCGATCAGCACCATGGCGGCGATCGCCATTCCTGCCATCAAGCGGTAGGTTTTTTTAGGAGAGAGTTCTTGTGCCGGCAGCGGTTGCGAAGACGAATTCATCCCAGAAGGTTAATTTATCCGGCCAGGGCGGTCAAATTATCGTCGAGTACGTGCTCTTGCTGGTCGTCGGCGTGGCCTTGGCGGTTTTAATCACGACGACTATGGTCAGCCGCGATCCCAATCATCCCGGATTCTTGGTTAAAAGGTGGTTTGAAATCATCCAGGCCATCGGCGCCGATACGCCCGATGACCTGGCTCCGCAAAAGTAGCGGTTCTAGTGCTTCATTTTCAGGTCAAATTGCACAGCACCTGAGCTCGTCAGGTTGAGTTCCTGCGCGGCGGCCGCGCCATATTTCACTTCCAACAACATGGGCACGCTGGAGAGATAGGGCGAGAAGAAACGCACTTTGGCTCCGCTCATCATCGGCATCGACAAGCTTCGTAAACACGAGACCGCGTCAGCCTGCATCGCGCACACATCGGCATCGAGATAGGTCCTACCGGCAGGGAGAGCCGGAACAGTGAAGGCACCCGTCTGAACGACATTGTCCTTGGCGAATATATCCGCAGTCACGTGCTGTTTGAGCGCATAAAGGCTGTGGCTGTTGAACGTGGCGACGGCGCAGGCGTCTTTGGATTTTCCGTACATCGCTTCAAACTGCAGGCTTTGCTTCAGCGGGTCTTGCACGTCGATTTCAACCGTGCGCGTTTCGCCGGGCATGATCAGACCCATCGTTTCGGCGTGAGCGGTCACATCCATGTTCATTTGCACCTCTTGCACCCGGGTCATGTTGTTGCCGGTTTGGCAGAGCTGAATGAATCCGGGCGCCGGGGCTTGGCCGACCTGGGTGAGCGGCAACTGGCCGTTCTTCACGTAGGTCACCGACGGTGAAATCGGCATGACTCCGCCATTGGTGATGGTGAGCGAGTAGGTCGTGGCCGCGAACGCCGGCAGAGAAGTGAGCGCGCTCAAGATTATTAGAGCGGTTTTTTGAATTGAAGTTTGCATGGGTTCTCCTTGGTTGGTTGGGCAGGGGCCCGTTGCAACTGAAATTGCACTCTTTGGGCGGGAAAGTCTTGATTAGACGAGCTAATCTTAGAGGTAAGTTTTGTTACACTTGTTTGCCCTCGAGTCTGGCCGGTAAATAGCGAAATGCAGCAAATCGATTCCAGTTGCCACGTGAATTCCAAATGCGTGATAAGACCGGGTATGAAGAGCGAACTCAATGTCGATCAAATCAAAAAACTTTGGCTTCTGGAGCTCATTCTGGAGTCGGGCAGTTTCAAGGGAGCCGCCGCGCGCGCCAAGATTTCTCCCTCCGCTGTATCGCAGGCAGTGACGGCGTTGGAGAAAAACGTGGGCAAGCCGCTGATCGTACGCGGAAAGGGCCATGTCACGCCGACGGAAGAAGCGATCGCCATTTTGCGAGTGGTCCGCCCTGCGTTCGCTGCATTTAAGAAGCTGGGCGAACTCGGCAGTCAGCCGGTGCCTAAATTGACGTGGCTGAATTTCGGAGCCTACGAGAGTATTGCCATGGATATTTTGCCCGGACTCCTGCACCGACTGCGTGAGGTTATGCCCGGTTTACGCTTGAGTTTGCGCATCGGGCGCACCAGTCAGTTGCTGACAATGGTGCGCAGAGGGGAGCTTTGTTCCGCACTGGTCACGGAAGTCGACGACAGTGATCGGATGTATAAGGTAAATGTGGCGGAGGATCGTCTGGGCGTATTCGTTTCCGCACGCCACCCGGTTGGAGAAATGAGTTTCGCGGAGGCATGTGCGATGGGACTGGGCTCGCTTGCACCCGGAAAGGACGGACTCCCACGCTACTTCACCCGGTTTATGCGCAAATTGGACAGCTGCAAGGCGACCGTTCTGAGCGAGAGTTTTGAAACCTTGGGGGCCGCGACGGCCAGTGGCGTGATCGCCGCCGTTTTGCCCGCACTGGTGGCCAAAAGAATCGGCAATTTACGCGAAATTACACCGGCAAATTGCAGGGGGATGGGACAGCACCAAATCTACGTCGTGAGTCAGCCCAACTGCGACCGTGAAGAAGCTGATTTCTTGGCCTACGAGGCGCGCCGACTCTTCGCCAGTCTCTAACTATTTGGCCCTGAAAGTCAAAATCACGGCCTGGTCTTCGGCCTTCTTCTTTTCGAATTCGGCGTCCATCACCCTGGCAATCGCGGCTGTCGTGAATGCGGGTGTGCGCGGTTCAGCTTCCATGACCCGTACGTTATCCGCTTTACCGTCGGGCAGCACGTCGTAAACGATGAAGACACAGGCTTCGACTTTGCTGGCCTTCTCGCTCTCAGGATAGTTCGGTGCTTTTTTAAAGGCTGTCACCAGCTGCGCAGTCGTGAGGACGTCTTTCTTGTTGATGCGCAGATTTTTTGCCTTCTGATAGCACTTAGAGAACGGCTTCGATCCGGGATTGACGTCGGAGTCCACGGTAAAAGCGGTTGGTTTGGCAAACGCCGCACCGGCAACGGCCATGAAATAAAGTGTGAGCGTGGGGATTAAGAATTTCATAAATTGCCTCCGTTGGTGGCACATTTGTAGCGCAGATCGGGCAGCCGGATCAAATGAAAATCGAGTCGCGTTTTTTCAACTCTTTGTTGAGCCGGTCTTGCATGCGCTCTTGTAAATCATTCGCGATTTCATGCATGAGCTCACGGTCTTCAACCGCGCTTTTGGCATAGGGCAAATGCACGGGCTCCATAAAAATGATTTTCCACTTCGACGGCAAGGGGATGATGTTTAGGGGCAAGGGCAACACGAGCCCACGCAGGTATTTGGTGAAGCGCAAACGGCTTAGGTTCACGTGCGACTCCTCGGCGCCGAGAATCAAGGTTGGAACGATGGGCGAACCGGTTTCGATCGCCATGCGCACGAAGCCGCGCTTGAATTCCTGCAGCTGATAGGCCTTGCTCGACGGTTTAAAGTTGCCAAATTCCCCCTCGGGAAATAGCACGACGAGTTGGTTTTTCTTCAAGGCTTTGAGCCCGTTGTCGGTCGTGGCCTCGATAAAACCGAGGCGATTGGCTGGGATGGCCGTTGTTTTGGTCAAAAACCAGAGATGATGGGTGAGCACGCGCGGGTGGCGGCCGCTGGCTCGGGTGATCTCATGTTGCAGAACCAGGGCGTCAAAACCTGAAACACCGGAGTGATTCGGAGTGATCAAGGCCCGCCCGCGCTTGGGCAAATTCTCCGCGCCCTCGACTTGCACGCGGAAATAGGTTTTCATCAGTTCGAGAAAGAAGTGCGGCAGCAGCTTGTACAGGAGCGTTTCGCGGTCGGCGCTCATCAATTGGCTGATGATTTCTTCAGGCTTGATCTGGAAAAGCTTCTTCAGGCGCATTGCCGGCAAGATACCCTGTTTTGTTGTTTTCAAAAACCGCCGCCTTGATTATTTTGGCGAGTGAACTAAATACCCTCAGGAGCGCGCAGATGAAGCCGGCCGCAAAATACATACTTGCCCTCGATCAAGGCACTACGGGCTCAACTGTCACCTTGCTCGATCATCAGGCACGTATGCTGGTGACGGTGAATCATGAACATCCGCAAATCTATCCCAAACCTGGCTGGGTTGAGCACGATCCTGAGGCCATTTGGGCCGGCCTGCTTAAGGGTATTGGTGAAGTTTTCAGTAAAAGCGGCGTAAGTGCCGGTGATGTGGCCGCGATCGGAATCACCAATCAGCGGGAAACCGTGGTCCTGTGGGAGAAAGCCTCAGGCCGCCCTGTGTACAACGCCATCGTTTGGCAGTGCCGGCGCACGACGGACTTCTGCGAGCAGCTGAAAAAACGCAAACTTGCGGCTGTGATCAAGAAAAAAACAGGTCTGGTTTTAGATCCGTACTTTTCGGGCTCCAAAGTGCGCTGGTTGCTCGAAAATGTAAACGGCGCCCGCAAACGGGCCGCCGCCGGCGAGCTGCGGGTGGGTACAATGGACAGCTTTGTACTCGCGCGTTTGACGGGAGGCCGCAGCCATAAGACTGACGTGTCCAATGCATCGCGCACGATGCTCATGAATATCAGCAACGGCACTTGGGATAAGGATCTGCTCAAGATTTTTTCGGTTCCTGAAGGCTTGTTGCCAGAAATTCATCCCTCGAGCGGCGAATTCGGCGTGACTCACGGAGTGCCGGGACTTCCCGACGGAATTCCCATCACCGGTATTGCAGGTGATCAGCAATCCGCGCTTTTCGGACAGGCGTGTTTTGACGTCGGCACGAGCAAATGCACCTTTGGCACGGGTTCATTTTTGCTGATGAACACGGGCGTCAAAATGGTTGCATCCAAGTCGGGACTTCTGACGACGGTCGCCTGGCAGTTGAAGGGCGATAAAAAACTGACGTACGCACTTGAAGGCGGCGCTTTTATCTGTGGTGCAGCCGTGCAATGGTTGCGCGATCAAATGGGATTTATTCAAAAGAGTTCGGAAGTCGAAGAGCTGGCAAAGCAAGTGGCATCGGCCGATGGAGTCTTTCTAGTGCCCGCGTTTGTCGGGTTGGGGGCGCCATACTGGGATCCGGAAGCGCGCGCTGCCATCGTGGGCATGACCCGAGGCACGAGCCGCGCCCACCTCGCACGGGCCACGCTCGAAGCCATGGCTTTGCAAAACGTCGACATTCTTTTGGCGATGGAGAAAGACTTAGGCCGGAAAATGGGCGCCGTGCGCGTCGATGGCGGCGCCGTGCAAGACGATTTGCTAATGCAACTGCAGGCCGACTTTTTGGGCGTGCCGGTGCAGCGGCCTAAGCAAGCCGAGTCAACCGTTCTGGGCGCGGCCTTCTTGGCGGGCCTCGGCGCGGGTTACTGGGCGGGCTTGCCCGAGCTGCGTCAGGTTTGGGCTCTACAAAAAGAATTTACTCCGGCTCTGGAAAAGAAAAAGCGACTCGCTCATGTGGCCGAATGGCACCGGGCCGTCGCGCGGGTGCGCAGCCGGGAGAAGGTAAAATGAAGTTTGTACTGGTCTTTCTTGCTCTCGCAGCTGGATCGGCAGCACTGGCTACACCCTGTGCCTACTATCCGCGAAAATCGAAACAGCTGGGCTGCGCCTCTAACGGGTACCTGATGCGCTTCGGTTACAGGTACTGTGCCAAATTTCTGCGCGAAGAGCGTGAATACACGCCGGCCGGACAGAGGTTTATGCAGGCAATTCGTCCTTGTTTGATTCAAAATCTGGAAGTGAGGTCAAACATCGATTGCCGTAACGTCAAAGCCCTCGCCGAACGGACACATGTGCGCTGTTATTTGCAAAACGGCTTTTGCCAATTACCTGAGGCCGATAAAGTGCGCCTGTTTGTTAGCGTTTGGCCTGAGATTTTCGATCCGGGATTCAACGCGGTCATCGGGCAGATTCAGCGCGCTTGCGACGGCCATTAGCGCCGTGAACGCGTGACGCGATTTAATATACGGTAAAACTCTTTTTCCTCGAAACGGATTTTCACACACGGCGCGGGACGCTCCTGCTCGACTGCGAACACTTTGAAATCTTCGCCCGTCACCAGCAACTCCATGCGCCGGCTGACTTCGGCTCCTACTGGCGCGGGCAACGTTTGGTCACAGTTCATACCCTCAGCAAATCGAATGGAAGTGGTGGTCGGCCCTCCGGGTTGGCGCTCCGACCGCCAGCGTGGTGCCAACGGACAAACGGTTTTGACTCCGCCGGCTTCGACGGTCAGCCAAAATTTGCCTACGCCATTCATGCGCAGTTCACCCGAAAAATCGCGAGTCGTGTACCGGCAGTGGAGCGGGTAGTAATCGCCAGCGCCGAAACAAGTGGAGTTCCAAACGAAGGCCAGTATGAGGATTGCGCCGGGAAGAGAAAGCCTCATACTCAATCCTTTTTCCGCGGACGGCAGTAGCGCAAGGTGTTGGTGGAGCAGTGAATATTCCCGCCCTGGGAATGGGCAAAGTGAGAATCAACAAAGGCGGCCTTCAGCCCTAATTTTGCGATTCGATCGGCCAGGTCCTTGCGCAACGCCGGATTGCCCGGGTCGGGTACGATCAGCGACTTACCGATTTGCTGCAAATTGTTCGGATTGGGAAAAATCGAAAAGCTATAGCCGCCGTCTTTGGTCGATTTGAAATAGCGACCTTCGAAGAGTGCCGGAAACTCGACAAACTTTGGGGTGCATTTGGGCTCGCTGCCGGCCCAAGCGGCGGTGGCGCGCGCACGTAGCTCATCCATCTGACCTTGAACGTAAGAGTTGAGCGGCCCATCGTCCTTATCCGCGTGGAGCAGATCCAGAAACTGGCGATTGGTGATGTGGCGGCAGCGGGAATCCTTTTCTTTGAGTTCCTCGTTGAGAACCTTTTCATCCGTACTAATGGAAACGGCTCCCGCATACGCCGGCTCAAACAGAATTTTCTGCAGCATTGTTCCTTTGTCTTCGGGAACTGCCGGCGTACCGGGCAGGGGCGAGGTGGGTCCGCCGGGCATCGGCGCCACTAAGGCTTCGCAAACCTCCGCGGGCATCCGGCCTAAGGCTGGATACAGCGAGTCGGATTTCTCCAAACCATCTAAAGTGGATCCGCTGGAGTCGGCGGTCAGAACTTTTTCGGCTTCACGCGGACTTGCCAAAGCAATGACGAGATCGCAGGGGCCGTCGCCGGTTCGGAGTGTAGACATGATTTCGTCCGTGTGTCCGACGGTCAGCCAGGTCGTCGGCACGGTCACGAGAGGGCTCGAACCGCAGACTTCTTGGGCATATTTGGAATAGGCCGTTTCTCTGAGGGCATCGCTGCCCACAAAGCAGGTTCCGCCCGGGCCGCCTTCAAGATTTCCGCCCATAACCCCATTTGCAAAATCCCCACGGTCATGCACCAACCCGTCACCGATATTTGCACCGGGGCCGATTCCGCAGGTTTTTTGCATTGCTCCACCCAGCTTGAGGTAGGGATCGCCGCCCATGTCGCCGCGGCTTTCATAGGGCAAAATTTTACTGGGCTGGGGACGTCCGGTTTTGGGGTTCACGAAGCTTTGATAAAAATCCTGCTGCCAATTCCAGCTCAATCCATCCACCCGGGTAAGAGCCGCATCAAGGCGCTTGCGGTCTTTGGCAGTTTTCGCACCCGCGAGGATTTGGGTTCGAATTTTTCCCATATTTTCTTCGCTGACGTTTAAAAAGAACTGCGGAAGAGGATTGGGTTGAGCGGCGACGGCTAGGCTCACGAATTTTGTGACCCATTCCGCTCCACCTATTCTGTCGGATATCGAAACGCTGAGAACCGGATAGTTGTCGGGCAGGATGCGGCTGCCGTTTTCCGGGCAGTAGGGGACCCCTGCGGTATCGGGATTGATGTGTTTGCACGCGGGATCGGTTGCAAATGCACACACAGGTAGCGCAAGTGCGAGGGCCAAGGTCGCGAGGTGGGTCCGTATCATGTTTTGATTTTAGCCCGCCGGCGCGCGGCTTACCACGGGCCAAAGGGCGGGTTAGAGATCGAGGTCGGCGCGTACTTCTGGTTTCTGTTGCCCGGGCCGGGCCGCTACATTGCTGAAATTGGCTTCCAGCTGCGAGACTTCCTGGATCCAGTGCAGCTCGGGTTGCGATCCACCCAGCTCTTTGAGATTCAAGTAGCGCTCGTTAGAAGCTGGTAAATAAATTCTCTTGAACCCGAGCTTCACCGCTTCTTTCACGCGCTCCAGTCCCAAGGCGGCGCCGCGCACTTCGCCGGTGAGTCCGACTTCGCCAAAGAAGCAGCTCTGTTGCGGCAACGGAATCTGCCGTTCACTCGAAAGCAGTGCCGCCACCAAAGCCAGGTCAAGTGCCGGTTCGGTCAAGCGCAATCCCCCGACCACGTTGCAGTAAATGTCGCGGTGGCTGAGCGAGAGTGAGGTGTGCTTTTCTAAAACCGCGGCGAGCATGTGAACACGGTTCACGTCCAGCCCAACGGTAGTGCGGCGTGGAGAAGGCAGGGGACTTGACGTGCACAGGGCCTGGATTTCGCAGAGCACGGGCCGGCTACCCTCCATTGCCGCGAATACGGCCGAGCCGTAGCGGTCGCCGCGTCTTTCTTCGAGAAAAAACTCCGACGGATTGGGGACTTCCGAGAGTCCATCGCTGGTCATGGAGAAAACGCCAAGCTCGTTGGTGGCGCCGAAGCGGTTCTTTAGTGCCCGCAACAAGCGAAACTGTTGGTGATTGTCGCCTTCAAAAGCCAAGACGGTGTCGACCATGTGCTCGAGCACGCGCGGACCAGCAAGGGATCCATCTTTGGTCACGTGACCGATCAGGATCACAGTTACGCCCTGAGTTTTTGCCAGTGTTAAAAGCCGGGCGGCGCATTCCCGCACTTGCGAAACTGAACCGGGTGCCGATTCCACATCACTGGAAAAAACCGTCTGTATGGAATCAATGATCAGCACGTCGGGTTTGCGCGTGAGCGCAGCGTCCAGAATGGAATCCAGCGAGCTTTCGCTGGCCAATTCCACACGCTCATCTTTCAAACCCAAGCGGCGCGCGCGCAACGCAGTCTGCTGCACACTCTCCTCGGCGCTGATATAGAGCACCGACGCCTGCTTGCGGGTCAGCGCCCCCGCGATCTGCATGACCAGAGTGCTCTTACCTATACCGGGATCGCCGCCGAGCAGGATGTAACTGCCTTTGACTAGCCCTCCGCCTAGGACCCGGTCGACTTCCGCGAGGCCGGTGGAGATTCTTTGGCCCTTGTCGAGTGTTGGCGTGTCGAGCAGGTTGTACACATCCAACGTGCCGGCGCTTCCGCTCCGCACCGAGTTACCCTTGGCGAGCCAGCTTTGGCGCTCAGGCAGGGTTTTCTCTTCGACGAAGGTGTTCCATTCGCCACAATCACTGCAGCGGCCCTCCCAACGGGAACGCTTGCTGCCGCAGGTCTGACATACGTATGAGGTTTTTGCTTTTGCCATGCCATTCCCCGATGCAATTCGTCGCCCACGACAATAGCAAAAATAGCTCAGTCCGGACTCGTTTTTTATCCGTGTTTTGGACTACAATTGTGAATCAACGAACAGTGGCGAGGATGGTGAGTTGGCATTAGGAAGGTGCAGTAATTTCTTGTGTTTTTGGCTCGTGTTGCAGGCGTGCAGCGTGCTGGCCGAGGGCTTGCCTGCGTCAAAGCCTAACGAATTGGCCAACGTAAATGCCGCGGTGTCCGCGGCCCTGCCGGGTCCGCTGCCGCCTGCACCCGAAGATCACGCGCGCGCCGCTTTTAAGGCCGGGGTCGAGAGCTTTCAACAAAAGCAATTCGACAACGCCGTGACGGCGCTCATGCAGGTGCCTGAACTTGGCGGCTACCTTTCCCTTTATAAACACTGGTACCTCGGTCAAGCCTACTTGGAACTCGGCAAATACAAAGAAGCCGAGCCGGAATTTGCCAAGATCGTACACGGTTCGGCGTCGAGCGAACTCAAGTATCAGGCGCAATTCCTGACCGGCGAGACGGCTCTGCGCCAGAAAAAATATCAAGAGGCCATAGGTAAGCTGCAACCGCTCGAAAGAAAGTGGCGGCACTCCTACCGTGGGCCGGAGGTGATTTACCG
>JAYWAE010000205.1:0-5165 GCA_043782715.1 Pseudobdellovibrionaceae bacterium
AAACGAATGACACTGTTTTTAGTTACGGCGAGCACGCCCGGCATATTGCGCAAGGTGTTCATGCTGAGCGTGGTCATCTGGCTGGCAGGTACATTGACGTGCACCCAACCCGCGACTTTGAGGTCTTCGATCTGAGTTCCCGCCGGTAGGCGAGTGCTGAAAGCGTGCATGCTGCTCGCAACCATCTCCGGAGCGATTTTGACCAAAAGGTCATTCCCGATATTTGCGGCCTGCGCGCTGCCTACAAATAAGGCAGCTAGAATTAGACCAGTGAACTTCATAAAAAGACCCCTCCTTGTTAGGTCTATTCCATGAATGGCAGGGCACAGAGACCGTCTTAGTCCTCACCCTTAAAGCGGGTATCCATACCCACAGTTCCATCCATTGGAACGACATCCGAGATATCATCAAGCCCTTGGGCCAGTTTCAATTTGAAACCAGGTCGTGCCTGAAAACTAGACTTTTCGGAGCGCGGCGACATCCATTAAATGCCCGATTTTTCGTGGTCTAGCTCTCTGGGCGATGCTACTTTGAGGTCATTGAAAGCTTATTGATATTACATAGATGTTACGGAGTATGAAATGGCCGAAGCACTAAGGGCCGCGGACCGTGAGTTGGTCGAGGCCACTCGCTCGTTCGCGTTCACCACCAAACTGCAAGAGATCGTCGCCTGGGGCCGCAAAAATTCTCTGTGGCCAATGCCGTACGGCACCGCCTGCTGCGGAATCGAAATGATGTCGGTGATGGGACCGCGCTACGACCTCGCGCGCTTCGGCGCCGAAGTCGTCCGCTTCTCTCCGCGCCAAGCCGATCTGATGATCGTCGCCGGCACGATCACCGAAAAAATGGCGCCGGTGATTTTGCGCATCTACCAGCAGATGCTCGAACCTAAATACGTTTTGTCTATGGGCGCGTGTGCGAGCAGCGGCGGTTTTTACCGCGCCTATCACGTTTTGCAAGGCGTGGACAAAGTCATCCCGGTCGACGTGTACGTGCCGGGCTGCCCTCCCACTCCTGAGGCCGTGCTCGACGGTGTGATGGGAATCCAAAAAATGATTCAAGATCTCGCCCCGCGTCCGTGGAAGACCAGCTGGCAGCCGGGAGTATGGCGATGAGCGTGAATATGATCGAGTCGATCCAAACCGATCTACGCGCCAAATTTCACGGCGTGAACTTCGACTACAACTATGCCTTCGGTGGCAACGTGCTCTTTATTCCTAAAGAGTACGTGGTGGCCGTGATGAAGCATTTCAAAGACACGCATCGCTACGATTTTTTGATGCACGTAACGGCGGCGGATTACCCCTTGCGCACGAAGCGTTTCGAAGTCGTGTATGAGCTATTCTCTTCGCGGTCAATGGAGCGCCTGCGGGTGAAGACGCAAGTCGGGGAGCACGAAACCGTTCCCACGATCTTGCATATTTGGAAAGCCGCCGATTGGTTCGAGCGCGAGACTTACGACATGTTCGGCATCAAGTTCGATGGCAATCCGAACATGAACCGCCGCTTTTTGGTGCATCAGCAGTTCAAGGGCTATCCGCTGCGCAAAGACTATCCAGCCGATCTGCAGCAGCACTGCACGGAATCTTCGCCGATCTTTTTTGACGAAGACCCGAATTACAAAGAAGACCCCAACAAAGATTTAGTGCCGCTCAACATCGGCCCCTCGCATCCGGCGACCCACGGCACCTTGCGCGTGATGGTGCAGCTCGACGGCGAGAAAGTGCATCGCGCCAATGTCGAGCTCGGATTTTTACACCGCTGTTTTGAAAAAATGGCAGAGACGCATCCCTATAACCAAGTCATTCCGTATACGGATCGGCTGAATTACTGCTCGGCGCCGATGAACAACGTCGGCTTCTGCAAAGCCGTCGAGAAGCTGCTCGGAGTCGAAATTCCGCCCAAGGCGCAGGCGATTCGCGTGATCCTGTGCGAGCTTTCGCGCATCATCGATCACATCGTGTGCACGGCCGCCAACGCCGTCGATCTCGGCGCGCTGACCGGTTTCTTTCATTTGTTCGTGTATCGCGAAAAAGTTTATACGCTATTCGAAAAGCTCTGCGGCGCCCGCTTGACCGTGAGTATGACCCGCGTCGGTGGCATGGCCAACGATCCACCTCCCGGCTGGTACGACGACGTTTTGGCCTTCGTCAAAGAAATGAAAGTCGGCGTCGACGAGCTCGACAAACTTTTGACCGACAACAAAATTTGGATCGAGCGCACCCGTGGGGTCGGCAGCATTCGCGCGCAAGACGCGATCGAGTGGGGCTACACAGGCCCGTGCCTGCGCGCGGCCGGTGTCGGCCTAGATCTGCGCAAAGCCGAGCCGTACTATGGCTATGACCAACTCGACTTCGACATCCCCATCGGCTCCAGTGGCGACGTCTATGACCGCTACCTGGTGCGCGTCGCGGAGATGCGCCAATCGCTCAAGATCATCGAGCAAGTGGCTAAGAACGTTCCGTCCGGTGACTGGACGATTCGCGACAAAAACATCGTGTTGCCCGAGAAAAAAGACGTCTACGGCAACATCGAAGGGTTGATGAACCACTTCATGTTGGTGATCAAAGGTCTGCGCCCGCCCGAAGGTGAAATTTACGACTACTCCGAGGCCGCCAACGGCGAACTCGGTTTTTACTTGGTGAGTGACAACAGCGCGCGGCCGTATCGATTGAAGGTGCGCCCGCCTTGCTTTGCGATCTATCAGTCCTTCCCGCAGCAAATCACCGGCGGCCAAGTGGCCGACGTGATTGCCGTGCTGGGAAGTATGAACTTGATCGCAGGCGAGTTGGATCGTTAGCGGGGCGGCCTTCGCGGCCGCAGGACATTAGGGGATACAAAATATGTTTATATTGAGCAAAGAGGCTGAAGCTTTCGTCAAGACCGAGCTCACTCGTTACGAGACGAAGTACTCGGCGATCATTCCCGCGCTTTTCCGGGTGCAAAAAGACAACGGCTGGGTACCGCCCGAGGCCGTTGGACAACTGAGCAAAGTGATGGGCCTGCCCGAAGCCCACATCAACGAAGTCTTGTACTTCTACACCATGTTCAACAAGCAGCCGGTCGGCAAACTGCACGTACAAGTGTGCACGAACATCTCGTGCTCGATGAATGGCGGCCGCGAGCTCGCCGATCACCTGTGCAAGCATTACGGCGTGAAGTACGACGAAGTCAGCGCCGACGGCAAAGTCAGCGTAACCAAAGTGGAATGCCTAGGCTCCTGCGACACCGCGCCGATGATGCAAGTCAATGACCGCTATCTCGAAGGCCTAACGCCCGAGACCGCGGTCAAAAAGTTGAAAGAATTGGGAGCCTAACGATGGAAATCAAACTGCTCTCCGAACATTACTCCAAGCCCGAATATCAAAAGTTCGAAGGCTACAAAAAATTCGGCGGCTACGAGGTTTTGCAAAAAGCCCTCAAGATGGAACCCAAAGCCATCATCGAAGAAGTGAAAGCCTCGGGCCTGCGCGGCCGCGGCGGCGCCGGGTTCCCGACGGGCATGAAGTGGAGCTTTCTGCCCGCCAACGGTGAGCCGCGCTATTTGCTGTGCAACGCCGACGAAGGCGAACCCGGCACGTTCAAAGACCGGGTGATGATGGAGAAAGCTCCGCATCAGCTGATCGAAGGCATGATCATCTCGGCCTTCGCCATCGGTTCAAAAAAGTCATATATTTACATTCGCGGTGAGTACAATGATTCCCTACGTATCGTCGGCGCCGCGATCAAAGAAGCCTACGCTGCAGGCCTGCTCGGCAAAAACATTCTCGGCAGCGGCTTTGACCACGAAATGGACGTTTACTCCGGCGCCGGCGCCTACATCTGCGGCGAAGAGACGGGGATGATCTCCTCCCTCGAGGGTCTCAAGGGCCAGCCAAAACTAAAGCCGCCCTTTCCCGCCGTGCAAGGATACTTGCGTAAGCCGACGATCGTGAACAACGTCGAAACGTTGGCCGCGGTGAAGTACATCATCCGCGATGGCGCCGCCGCCTATCGCAAGAACGGTACCGAGAAATCGGCCGGCACCAAACTTTTTTCAGTCAGTGGCAATGTCGTAAAGCCAGGCACTTACGAGGTCGCACTTGGCCTTCCGCTGCGCGATTTGATCGACAAAGTCTGCGGTGGCCTCAAGCCCGGCCGCAAACTCAAAGCCGTGATCCCCGGTGGTTCGAGTGCGCCCATATTGACTGCCGATGAAGCGATGAAGGCCACGATGGACTATGAAAATCTCGCGCAGATGGGCTCGATGCTCGGCTCAGGTGCGGTAATCGTCATCGACGACTCGAACAGCATGGTTGATCTACTCGACACCATCATGCACTTCTACAAGCACGAGAGCTGCGGCCAGTGCACGCCCTGCCGTGAGGGCACGGGTTGGCTAAGCAAAATCGTCCACGACATTCTCCACGGCCATGCTCAAGTCAAAGACATCGACTTGGTCAAAAAGATCTCCGAGCAGATGATGGGCAAGACGATCTGCGCGCTCTCCGACGCAGCGGCGATGCCGGCGATTTCGTTCATCACTAAATTCCGTTCTGAATTCGAACAGCATTTGAACAAGCACAGCCATGCTGCGGGAGCCGCCCATGCCTAAGTTAAAGATCAACGGCAAAGAAGTCGAAGTTCCGCAGGGCTCGACGATCATCCAAGCCTTCAAAGCCGCGGGCACGGACATCTGCCACTACTGCTGGCATCCGGGCCTGAGCGTGGCCGGCGTCTGCCGCCTGTGCATGGTGCAGATCGAAGGCATGCCGAAATTGCAAATCGCCTGCAACACCGAAGTCAAAGAGGGCATGGTCGTAAACAACCAGTCGGAAATGGTCAAAGAGACCGTGCGCTGGGGCCTCGACTTCCACTTGATCAATCACCCGCTCGATTGCCCAATCTGCGATCAAGCCGGGGAGTGCGGCTTGCAAGATCAGTACATGCAATTCGGCAAATACGATCCCGAAATGGCGGAACCGAAAGTCAAAAAGCACAAAGTGGTCGATCTCGGTCCCACGGTCATGCTCGACACTGAACGCTGCATTCTGTGTTCGCGCTGTGTGCGCTTCACCGACGAAGTTTCGAAGACCAACGAGCTCGGAATTTTCAATCGCGGCGACCGCAGCGAGATTGGCACCGTGCAAGGCAAGCCGCTCGACAACAACTACTCGCTCAACACC